>URBA01000342.1 GCA_900545905.1 uncultured Collinsella sp. | reverse complement strand
TACACTTCTAGCTTCGTCGGCAGCGTCAGATGTGTATAAGAGACAGATGCCGAAGCGCTCGGTGTCGTCGCGGCTGAGGTCTTCCGCGCGATTGAGGCCGGCGAGTGGGTCGCCGCCGTGGTGGACGACGACAAGGAAGAGGGCGCGCTCTTTGGACTGACGCGCACGCTGTGGTTGGCGACGTCCAAGGGCCTGTTCGCGCTCGAGGAGGGCGACAGCTGTGCGGCGGCTGAGGTTGAGGGCTTCAACTTCGTTCACGGCGTGATTGCCGGCGTGCTCGCGCGTCTGTTTATGGAGGGTCGCGTGGCGAGCCCGGATATGAAGGCGCTGTTGCACGAGCTTTCGCCCGTCGATTCTTCTGAGCCCGAGCTCATGGATCCGCTGTCTGCCGATTCCACGCGCATCTTCGATACCGTGGTCGCTGCCTACTTGCTGGATTCCGACCGCTCCGAGTTTGACGAGGCGTATCTGGCCGATACCTATCTTCAGATGTCGCTGCCTGCGGTCCGAGGTGCGGAGGGCGCTGGAGAGGATTCACCTGTGCCCGCTGCTCGCACGGCGGCTCTGACGTTGGCGCTCGTGGCCCCGCTGCGCGACCACATGGCGCGCGAGAACGCCGCAAACGTGTTCGACGGCATTGAGATGCCGCTCGTGCCGGTGCTCGCCAAGATGGAGCGCGCGGGCATGCTCGTGGACCCCGACCGTCTGCACAGTCTGTCCGAGGGTCTGGCGACCCAGATTACCGAGGTTGAGCGCAGTATTCGCGACCTGGCGGGTGACGAGACCTTTAATATTGGCAGCCCCATGCAGCTGTCGCACGTGCTCTTTGATGTGATGGGGCTTCCGACCAAGGGCCTCAAGAAGACCAAGCGTGGCTATTATTCGACTAATGCCAAGGTTCTGAGCGACCTTGCGCGTGACCACGAGATCGTGCGCCAGATTCTGGACTGGCGTGAGAAGTCCAAGATCAAGTCGACGTATCTGGATACGCTGGGTCCGCTACGTCGTGGCGACGGTCGCGTGCACACCACGTACAACCAGACCATTACGGCGACGGGCCGCCTGTCCTCGAGCGACCCCAACCTGCAGAATATTCCGACGCGCTCGGAGCTCGGCCGCACGGTCAAGACGGCGTTCAGCGCGGGCGAGGGGTCGCTGTTTCTGGCCGTCGACTACTCGCAGATCGAGCTGCGTCTGCTCGCGCATCTCTCGGGCGACGAGCACCTGGTGCGCGCCTTTAACGAGGGCGAGGACTTTCATGCCGAGACGGCCGCGCGCGTATTTGGCGTGCCGGTGTCCGAGGTAACGCCCGACCTGCGCAGTCGCGCCAAGGCCGTGAACTTTGGCATCGTGTACGGTCAGCAGGCCTACGGTCTGTCGCAATCGTTGCACATCTCGATGGCCGAGGCGCGCGATATGATCGATCGCTACTACGAGGCCTATCCGGGCGTGCGCACGTTCCTCGACAACGTGGTGGCACGCGCCAAGCAGACGGGCTACGCCGAGACCATGTACGGCCGCCGTCGTCATATTCCGGAGCTCAAGGCCAAAAACCCGCAGCTCCGCGGCTTTGGCGAGCGCACGGCCATGAACCATCCCATGCAGGGAACCGCCGCCGACATCATCAAGATCGCGATGGCCCGCGTAAGCCGCCGCCTGGAAGAGGAAGGCTTTGCCGCCCACATGATCCTGCAAGTGCACGACGAACTGGACTTTGAGTGCCCCATCGACGAAGTCGAGCGCCTCACCGCCATGGTCCGCGACGTCATGGAACACGTAGTAGACCTCCACGTCCCCCTAATCGCCGAAGCTTCGACTGGAGTGACCTGGGCAGACGCCAAGTAAGGGCACGACCACAATTCCAAAGTAACCAAAACCAGAAGGACGCCCCTCATCAACAAGGAGCGTCCTTCGTTCAATTAAATTCAGCCTAAGTATCTAGACACTCAAGACGCCATCTTGGCGGCAGGTAAGTAAACCTAGGGCCTGGCCGGGCGGCACGGGATAACTT
>URBA01000341.1 GCA_900545905.1 uncultured Collinsella sp. | reverse complement strand
GAACGGGGTGCGGTCGAGCACGACCTCGACGTCCTCGCCGGCGGCAGCGGACTCGACGGACTCGCCGTTGCGCACGATGGCGACAACCTTGGCGCCCTCAATCACATCGTTGTCATAGCCGTCGAACTCGGTCGCAGCGACCTTGTCGGAAAGCTCGACCCACACGTCGTTGAAGCTACCCCAGGCGTCGCCCTTGGCGTTAGCGCGGGCGCGGGCCTTCTGGTCCTCCATGCAGGCAGTGAAGCCGTCCATGTCGACGTCGTGGCCAGCGGTGCCGGCGATCTCGACGGTCAGATCGATGGGGAAACCAAAGGTGTCGTGCAGCTTAAAGGCAACGTCGCCCGGAAGCACGGCGCCGTCAGCGAGCGCGGCCAGGACCTCGTCCAGGTAAACGCGGCCGTTGTCGAGCGTCGTGGAGAAGCGCTCCTCCTCGGAGGCGACAATACCCTTGACGAGTGCGACGTTCTTGAGCAGCTCGGGATAAGCCTCGCCCATCTGGGCGTTGACCTCGTCGATGAACTTGGTCAGGAAGGCGCCCTCGATGCCCAGCAGGCGACCGTGGAACACGGCACGGCGGAGCAGACGGCGAAGGACGTACTCGCGACCCTCGTTGCCGGGAAGGATGCCGTCCGAGATCATAAAGTCGACAGCACGGGAGTGGTCGGCGATGATGCGCAGGGAGCGGCTGGCGCCGGAGTAGTCATCGGCGTCATAGGTCTTGCCGCTAATCTCCTCACCGAGTTTGATGAGGTGCTGCATCAGATCGCCGTCGTAATTGGCGGTCTTGTGCTGCATGATGGCAGCCATGCGCTCCAGGCCCATGCCCGTATCGAGGTTGCGGTGCGGCAGCTCCGGCATGGAGCCGTCCTCCTGGCGGTCGTACTGGGTAAACACGAGGTTCCAGAACTCAAGGAAGCGGTCGCAGTCGCAGCCGGGCTTGCAGTCGGGGCTGCCGCAACCGACCTCCTCGCCCATGTCAAAGTAGATCTCGGAGCACGGACCGCAGGGGCCGGTGGGGCCAGCGGCCCAGAAGTTGTCGTCCTCGCCCAAGCGGGAGATGTGGTCCTCGGCAACGCCCAGGGAGCGCCACACGTCATGGGTCTCATCGTCCTCGGTAAAGACGGTAAAGTACAGGCGGTCGAGCGGCAGCTTGAACTCCTTGGTGATGAGCTCAAAGGCCCAGGCGCAAGCCTGCTCCTTGGAGACGCCGCCAAAAGAGAAATCGCCGAGCATCTCGAAGAACGACAGGTGACGGCCGTCCTCGCCGATGCAGTCGATGTCGTTGGTGCGGACGCACTTCTGGCAGGAGATCGCGCCAATCTCCTTCATGGTCTTCTTGCCCTGGTAGTACTCCTTAAACTGGTTCATGCCGGCGTTGGCAAGCAGCAACGAAGGATCGTCGGGGACGAGGGACGAAGAAGGATAGAGCTTAAGACCGCGCTCCTCAAAGAAGTTGAGGAACTTGGAGCGAATCTCGGCCGTAGTCATTGACGGGTAGTCAGCACTCATAGAGGGAATCTCCTCGGTTTCACATCGAAACAGTTCAAACGTAACGATATTACCATCCCACCGCGCCTGTGCAAAAAAGAGGGCCGCCAAACAGCGGCCCTCCAGCGAAAGTGCATGTTATTTAGGACTATGCAATCTTTTGAAAAAAATGGATTTGGTAAAATACCATATAAGAATCATCCGGAAGGAGCGATCGATGAAAAGCAAACGATTTGTCCTGAATGCACTTCTGGTAGTAGCACTTTTAGCGCTCTTGGCCTTCTCCCACTGGTATTCAAACCAACCAGCATTTGGCTACGTCTTATATGCAGTAACGTCCGGCGATAAGGCATATTGCCCTCTACGCGCAATTGACGTTCTCTATTTCTATGTAGCCGGCCCCTTATCAATCGCTTTGCTCGTGTTTCTTGTCTTTTATAACATCAAGAAACGCTAACAGGGCCTATTTGGAATCCGAATCGTCCATGGAGCCGTCGATGCCGGTTTTGGTGTCGTCGTTCATAT
>URBA01000340.1 GCA_900545905.1 uncultured Collinsella sp. | reverse complement strand
GAGATGCAGCGTAGTCTCGTGGGCTCGGAGATGTGTATAAGAGACAGGTTCTGCCGTCCCGACCAGATGGCCGAAGTCATGGCGGCGACCGATATCGCCGGTGTAATCACGGATCGGGCGGCGGTTGAAACCGGTCTTGCGAGGGATACGCCGGTGCTTGTCGGAACAGGCGATTCGGGCGCCGAGGCGATTTCTACTGGAGTGTTCTGCCCCGGGGACATGATGGTGCAACTCGGGAGCACGGCCTACTTTATCTATTTGGCGAACCATATGGTCGATGACGCTCGTCTATGGCCAGGGACATTCATCATCCCCGGAACCTACGGCATCTGCGCCGGGACCAATACAGCAGGTGCGTTGACGGCGTGGTTGCGACGCGAGTTGTACCGCGATGCCGTGGATGCCGAGCGCTCCGGCGGCCCCGATGCCTATGAGGTCATGGCGCACGATGCCGGGCAGGTAGGTCCTGGAGCAGATGGCCTGCTGTGTCTTCCATACTTTGCGGGCGAGCGCACCCCGCTCAACGATCCCGAGGCGCGTGGCGTGTTCTTCGGTCTGACCGAAAGGCATACCCGGGGCCATATGGTCCGCGCGGCTTTGGAAGGGATCGCCTACACTGTTGCGGCTCATGTCGACATCATCGAGCGCGAGCACGGGCTTCCCATCGAGCGCATCATGCTCGTGGGCGGCGGAACTAAGAATCCGGTATGGATGCAGGCGATTGCCGATGTCTGCGGTCGCGCAGTTTCGGTTGCGAAGGTCACGGTGGGCGCATGTTTTGGCGATGCCCTTATGGCGGCACTTGCTGGCGGCGCCTATTCATCATGGGGTGAGCTCGCCCGGGTTCTTGGGGTCGCACAAACGATCGAGCCTGATATGGACGCTCATGAGCTGTACACATCGCGCCGCCATATCTTTGATGAGCTATATGCGCGAAATTGCGACCTTATGCACGAGTTAGTGTAGCGCCGCCGAATTGCCCCACGCTCTTATGGGGGCTGCGTTGTGCGATTTGCATGCCCCTTGAGGGTCGTGGGCAAAAAATGCCAAATATGAGTACTGTCACAAATTTAGTAGCAGCAAAATTTGGCTCTTGAGGTCCTAGTTGAGTGTCTGCGGACAACTTAAAGCCGTTTAATATGTCCCTGGGTATGCTAAAACGACCTGATAATGAACAGTTGTACATTATCAGGTCGTTGTTTTGGTGCAAAATAATGTGACCAGTTTTACAACAGTACTCATATTTGGCATTTTTTGCCCACCGAGGTCAGCGGAAGTCGAAAATGGAGCGGGAATTTCTCAGAACGACCGACTTGACGCTCTCCTCGGGGCAGTTTTTAAGCGCAGCAATGACCTCGGATACTCTTATGAGTGAATCGACGAGCTGTCGCGCGGATGTTTCCGCGTCTGGTTCGGCCGGCGCGTCGGTTTCGAGTAGCAAGCGATCAAGTGGAATCTGTCGCGCGTATTCGCGCCCACGTTTGGTTGCGAGCATGCGTTCGTTGATGGAAAAGAAGCTGCCTGCGTGGCGCGCACGGACGAGCTCATCCGAAGTGCCACTAAACCAGTGAAAGATGATGGCGGGGGAGCTGGGAGTGTCCTTTAGAAGGCCGTTCGACTCCAAAATGTCCAAAGTTGCTCCCGCTGCGCGAACGGCGTGAATGGATAGAACGCGTCCAGGTAGCGGGGACTGCGATAACGTTCGGCATAGCCGTTCAAATGCCTGCGTCTGGTTTCCCTCGGTGCCTGCAAAGCGTGGCGAGAAATCGAGCCCGACCTCGCCGATAAACCGTTCCCGGATGGCGAGTTCACAAAGCAGGCCGACCTCGGCGGTTCCGCATCGGCCGTCGGCAATCCACCAGGGGTGGAGGCCCACCCCTGCAATAACGTTGGGACTACTGCCGGCGCGTTCGGATGCTGACGCGAAATCGCGTGGATCGACGCCGCAATCAAAGAGCTTCAGTCCCATCGCTGCGGCTTCGTGGGCAACGGCTGTCTCTTATACACATCTGACGCTGCCGACGAAGCTAGAA
>URBA01000339.1 GCA_900545905.1 uncultured Collinsella sp. | reverse complement strand
CACTTCTAGCTTCGTCGGCAGCGTCAGATGTGTATAAGAGACAGGGTGTAAGCCTGACGCAGCTCGGTGGCGTAGTTAACCTTGCAGATGCCGTTCTTCACGGCCTCGGCGACCTGCTCATCGGGCACACCGGAAGTGCCGTGCAGAACCAGCGGCACGTCGACGGCGTCGCGGATGGCCTTGACCACGGACTGCTCGATGTGCGGATCGCTCGTGTACACACCGTGGCTGGTGCCAACGCCAATAGCGAGAGAGGTGCAGCCGGTGCGCTCGACGAACTCCTTGGCCTCGGCCGGATCGGTGTAGGGGCTCTCGCCCTCAACCGCGGGGCCGTCGTCCTCCTTGCCGCCAACCTTACCGAGCTCAGCCTCGACGGGCACGCCCATGGCGCGGCCAGCATCGGCGACGGACTTGGTCAGAGCGATGTTGTCCTCGAAGGACTCGTGCGAACCGTCAATCATGACGGAGGTGTAGCCCGTGCGGAAAGCCTGCATGCAGCGGTCATAGCCATCGCCGTGATCGAGGTGCAGGGCAACGGGCACGGAAGCGCGTTCGGCGGCAGCCTTGACCATGCCGTAGAAGTAGTCCAGACCAGCGGTCTTGATGGTGCCCGGGGTGGTCTGCATGATGACGGGGGACTTGGTCTCCTCGGCAGCGGCCAGAACGGCCATAACAAACTCGAGGTTCTCGACGTTGAAAGCGCCAACAGCGTAGTGGCCGGCCTGAGCGTCCTTGAGCATCTTTTCGGTGGTAACAAGTGCCATGAGCGTTTGCTCCTCTCCCTCGCCCGCATCTGGACATCGGGCGTAGTTGTTCACAAGGCATTTTACCTTGCGTTTTGCTGCGCTCATTGTATGAAATTCAGCAGCTTTGCACGTGCGAGATATTGAGCCCATGCAGGTCAATACAGTCATTTTTGAAAAGCAAACGGAAGAAATTTGAGCCGAGTGAACATGTTCGATATTGAATTTTGGGCGTTCAGCGTCTTTCTTTTATAGAAAAGATAAGTAATCGAAAGGTGTTTTCTTACTCAAAAAGAAAATGAACGAAAATAGAGTCAACACAATTCCTGCAAATTTCAGACGATGATGGAGCAGATATGGCCCACGCAACAACCCGAGCTTTCGCCGACGAACGCCGTACCGCCATTATGGAAATGCTCGATCATAATGCCTCGGTGCAGGTAGCAGAAATCGCCCAGACCTTTGGCGTGTCCTCCGTCACCGCCCGCGCCGACCTGGACGCGCTCGCCGAAGCAGGCAAGCTGCGCCGCACGCACGGCGGTGCCGTATCACTCCACAAACGTCTGACCGTCTCCACGCAGGATCGCCGCATCAATGTCAACGTCGCCGCCAAGCAGGCCATCGCGCAAAGCGCCATCGAGCTCGTCAATGACGGCGACACGCTGCTCGTCGACTCGGGCACCACGGCGCTCGAGTTCGTCCGGCTCCTCGATCAACGCGACGGTATCACCGTCATCACAGCAGACATTACCATTGCCGATTACATCGACGAGAGCATGCCCTCGGTCGATGTCGTCATGCTGGGCGGGGCGTTGCGCAAAGGCCATCGTTATTTGTACGGACCGCTCACTATGCAAGCGCTCCAAATGGTCCATGCCGATCTTGCCGTCATGTGCCCTGGCGCTTTTGTCCCCAGCTGCGGCTTTACGACCGACTTTCCCCAGATGGCCGAGACTAAAACGGCTATGATCGCCGCGGCCCATCAAAGCGTCGCCCTCATGGACGCCAGTAAGGTCAACGGACGCGGCATGTACCGTTTTGCCGAGCTTGCCGACGTTGACACCATCGTGATGGACCGTGATCCCGACGATGCCGTCGCCACATCAATCGCCGAAGCCACTGACAGCGCACGTCCAGCCCTCGTCATCGCCCGCATCTAAAAACAAAAACCACCACAAAGGTGCCTGTCCCCTTTGTGGTGGTTTGAGCGTCAAAAGTGAAAGTGTCGCTACTTGGACAGCTCGTCGGCGAGAACCTCGATCTGCTGTCTCTTATACACATCTCCGAGCCC
>URBA01000338.1 GCA_900545905.1 uncultured Collinsella sp. | reverse complement strand
CCGAGAGGGAGCGAGCGTTTTGGGGCGTGGCTGTGGCGTTGTTTGCCGCGAATGTCCGCTTTGGGCGTATCATCGTGGGCATCTCGCATAACCTCGTTGCAAGGGAGATATGTCCCATGGCTACAGAAAAGTCTTCTTCGCGCTCATGGATGTCCGATGCCGCGATCTATCAGATCTACCCGCGCTCGTTTAAGGATTCGACTGGTTCGGGTCTGGGCGATATCGCGGGCATTACCCAGCAGATGGACTATCTTGAGCGGCTGGGTATCGAGGCCATCTGGCTGAGCCCGTTTTACCCATCGCCTCTTGTCGATGGCGGCTATGATGTGGCGGACTACTGCGATGTCGACCCGCGTCTCGGCTCGCTTGACGACTTCGATGACATGATCGCTGCGGCTCACGCGCGCGGCATCAAGGTCATCGTCGACATCGTGCCCAACCATTCATCCAACCAGCACCCCTGGTTCAAAGCCGCTCTTGCCGCCGGCCCCGGATCGCCCGAGCGCGCCCGTTATATCTTCCGCGATGGTCGCGGCGAGCATGGCGAGCTGCCTCCCACCAATTGGAATGCCAACTTTGGCGGCCCCGCATGGACGCGTGTTGCGGACGGTCAGTGGTATCTGCACATGTTTACGCCCGAGCAACCGGACTTTGACTGGTCATGCCCCGAGGTTCATGCGCTCTTTTGCGACGTCCTGGCGTTTTGGAGCGATCGAGGCGTCGACGGCTTTCGCATTGATGTGGCGCAGGGTCTCGCCAAGGATCTCGACCGCGATGACCTCGACCGGTGGCATCTCGCCGAGGGCGATGACATGGTTGACGACGGCACCCATCCGCTGTGGGACCGCAATGAGGTCCACGAGATCTATCGCGAGTGGCGCCGCGTGTTCGACCGCTATAATCCGCCGCGCAGTGCCGTTGCCGAGGCGTGGGTGCTGCCCGAGCGCCAGTATCTCTACGCGCGTCCCAGCGAGCTTGGCCAGACATTCAACTTTGAGTTTGCCAAGGCCACTTGGACCTATGATGACATGCACACTGCAATCGAGAAGGGCTTGAAGGCAGCCGTCGAATCCGATTCCGCCTCGACCTGGGTACTCTCCAACCACGACGTGCCGCGCGTGGCGACACGCTATGCCCTGCCGCAAATCAAGGCGACGCGCTACCACCAGATTGCGCTCGACTGGCTCTTACGCGACGGGTCGTCTTATGACGAGGACCGTGAACTCGGCGAGCGCCGCGCGCGGGCGGCCCTTTTGCTTGAGCTGGCGCTTCCGGGCTCGGCATACGTGTATCAGGGTGAGGAGCTCGGCCTTTTTGAGGTGGCTGATATCCCGTGGGCTGCACTCGAAGACCCTACTGCGACCAATACGCACGGACCGAAGCGCGAGAAGGGGCGCGACGGCTGTCGTGTGCCCCTGCCGTGGGTGGCGGCGGACGATCCCGCGCATGGCGGATCGTTTGGGTTTTCGCCGGCAGACGCCGATGCGGCGCCCCATCTGCCGCAGCCTGCATGGTTTTCCGATTATGCTGCCGATAGGGAAGAAGTGGACCCGACATCGATGCTTGCGCTCTATCGTGACGCCCTCTGGCTGCGGCGCAAGCTGCGCGGGTGCGCCAACGATCTTGCGTGGCTCGATCTTGACGGGCGCACCGGTCTTGCGGATGGTGCTGAGGGCGCTGAGGGCGGCGTCATCGCCTATCGCCGCGATAACGGCTGGGCGTGTGTGACGAACTTCGGTGCAGCACCCGTGGAGCTGCCGGCGGGCAGGGTCCTGCTCACCTCATCACCGCTTGCAGACGGCAGGCTCGCACAGGACAGCTCTGCCTGGATCATGCTCGGTGAGATGTAGGGGCATCTCGCTGCGAGCCTGCGTTTGTCCGCGCCTTTCGTGACGACTGATGCCCTCGCGAGAGCGTCGCAAAACTTTTCAAAAAAAGTTCTTGCATAGGATGCGGGCATCACGTAAGATTAATCCTCGTAAGCGGACATGGCTCAGTTGGTAGAGCACAACCTTGCCAAGGTTGGGGTCGCGGGTT
>URBA01000337.1 GCA_900545905.1 uncultured Collinsella sp. | reverse complement strand
GTAGTCTCGTGGGCTCGGAGATGTGTATAAGAGACAGCCATATGCTTGATCCCGTCGCGATTTCGGCGGGCCCCATCACCATTTACTGGTACGGCCTGGCCTATGTGGTCGGTGCCCTGCTTACGGCGGTCGTCATGTACCGTACGCAGCGCCGTTGGGGTTTTAACATCACGATTGATGACTTGACGAGCGTCGTGGTCGGCGTGGTCTTTGGTCTCATCATCGGCGCCCGCCTGTTCTACGTCATCTTTTATGGCGACGGTTACTATTGGGCCCATCCGCTGGAGATTTTCGCCACCAACGAAGGCGGCATGAGCTTCCACGGTGGCCTGGTCGGTGGCATCATCGGCGGCGTCCTCGTGTGCCGCATGTACAAGCTCGACGCCTGGACCATTGCCGACCTTGCCGTGATCGGCGCACCGCTTGCTTTGTGCCTGGGGCGTTGTGCCAACTTCGTGAACGGCGAGCTGTGGGGCAAGCCGACCGACCTGCCTTGGGGTGTGGTCTTTGGCGGCACTGCGGGCGATATGCCGCGCCATCCCTCCCAGCTCTATGAGGCATTTCTGGAAGGCATCGTGCTGTTCTGCATCCTGCAGGTGCTCAGCCGCAAGAAACCGCTGCTACCCCAGGGTACGTTTATGGGCGCGTTCGTGATGGGTTACGGCATCGTTCGTTTCCTTGTTGAGTTCGTGCGCGTGCCCGACGCTCAGCTGGGCTACCTGCTGGGCGGCGTGATCACCATGGGTCAGCTGCTGAGCCTGCCGCTCGTAATCGCGGGCCTGGCGCTCATCATCTTTGCCCTCCGCCACAACCGTCCTCAGCGCATCTACCTCGACGCCTAACCGCCACAAAGGGGACAGGCACCTTTGTGGCGGTTCGCTGGGCAACGATGACAGAACAATAACGTTTCCCCAGATAAAACCTGCCAAAATAAACCTGTCCCTATTTGGCAGTTTTCTAGAAAGGCTCTTTGGACTGTGAAGGATTCCGATCTCTCCACAACGGCTGCGCGCGATGCCGCCCGCATCGTCTGGTTTAAGCGCTACCCCGCCAAGCAGACGTTCATCGCATTTTTGCTCGCGCTGTTGGCGACCACGGCGTTTTCCATCGATCCCGCTCCGGTGTCGAGCAACGCAGTCTTGGCGATTGACCCCAAAGCCTCGGGCATGCTGTACGTGTGCTACGAGGTGCTTCTCTCGTTTGCCGGCCATACCGACGCGGTCATGCTGCTTGCACTTGCCTGCCTGCTCACCTTGCCGTTTCGCTACGTGTTCTTTGGCCGTGGCGACACCTGGCGTCCATCGATCATTCTGCCGTCGCTGTTCTTCGCCATCTGCATGGTGTTCGGCCGCAGCTACGATCTCACCGACTCGGCCGAGATTGTCCTTGGCGACAAAGCCCGCATCATCTGCGCCTGGATTGGCGGCGCGGGCTGGATGCTCTTGGCGGTCGTTGCCTTCTACCTTGCCTTTGAGTGTCTAGATTGGCTGAGCTCTCGGCGCATTCCGTTTTCCGAGGCGCACTTTGGCCGCGTATGGCGCGTGACTCACGCCGTGCTCTCGGTCCATCCATTTGCCGGGCCCTTTCTGGTGCTTATGATCGCCTGGGCGCCCACGCTCGTCGCTTCGCTGCCTGGCCTTTTTATGGGAGATACGGGCGCGCAGATTCGCCAGTGGTTCAACTATCCCAACGGCACGAGCGACTACCTGCGCCTACTCAACCCCAACGTGCTGCTCAACGGGCATCATCCCGTAGTGCACACGGCCATTATCGGCTCGTGCGTTCAGCTGGGGCTTTCGCTGTTCAACAGCGCTAACGCGGGCCTCATCATCTATACCTGCGCTCAATTTGTCATCACGGCTGCCTGCATGGCCTATTCCATTTCGTCGCTGCGCAAACTGGGCGTGAGCCTGCCGGTTCGCGGTACGATCCTGCTGTTCTTTGCGTTTATGCCGATGTTCTCTAACTACGCGGCGTTGCTCACCAAAGACGTGCTCTTTGCCGACGCGTTTTTGGTGCTGTTGGTGCAGACCGTGAAGCT
>URBA01000336.1 GCA_900545905.1 uncultured Collinsella sp. | reverse complement strand
GATGCTACAATCTGGCTTGTACTTGAAACGCATCAAAGGGGCCGCTATGGCAAAGGTAAAAATCAGCGACGTCGCGCGCGAGGCCGGGGTTTCGTTGGGCACGGTTTCCAACGCGCTCAACCACCCCGAAAAGCTGCGCCCCGAGACCCTCAAGCTCATCAACGAGACCATCAATCGCCTTGGCTACCTGCCCAATCAAAGCGCCCGTCAGCTCGCGGGCGGCGCCACCAAGTCCTTTGGCCTGGTGCTCCCCCGTCTCGATCACGGCTTTTCGCTCCAAATCGCCAGCGGCGCCCACAACGAGGCCCGCAAGCACGGCTACGACTTGCTCATCGCCAACGCCGATAACGACGATATTCTCCAGGACCATTACCTGCGCTACTTTATGGGCACCCAGATGTCCGGCGTCATGGTTCAGCCCATGGCATCCCCCGACTGGCACCCCGCCATGACCAAGATGCCCGTGCCGATCGTCCATCTGGACATCCATTGCTCCGAGCCCGGCTACTACGTAGCGGCCGACAATGAGGCCCAGGGTCGCATCATTGCCGAACTTGCCATCGCCCGCGGCGCGCACCATATTGTCGTCGTCGGCCGAGCAGCATTTATGCAACTCACCCTGCGCGTCCTTGGCATTCATAAGGCGCTCGCCCTGCACCCCGATATCAAGATCGAAGTCATCGACGCCGGCGAATGGAATACCGCTGCCGACGGCTACGGCATCGGTGCTCAAATCGCCGAGCGCCCCGCGGACGAACGTCCCGATTTTGTCGTCGGTCTGACCGACGTGCTGGCCTCGGGCGTCATCTCGGCGCTGGTCGACAAAGGCATCGCCGTCCCCGGGCAAGTACGCGTAGCAGGTTGCGATGGCAACCCACTCGCTTGGAGCGGATCGGTCCCGCTCACTACGGTAGCGCCCCCGGGCTACGAGATTGGCCGCAAGGGTGTCCAACTGCTGATGGAGCAAATCGAGAACAAGGCCCCGGCAAAGATCAAGCATATCCGTGTCGGCTCCGCAGCGCGTACCGTCACCGCAGTCGCCGCCGAGGATATCAACCGCCAAGAACTGGTACGTCCGTTCCTACTGGAACGCGCCAGCACCCAGGCAAGCAGCCAGACCGACGCCACGGCCATCAACCTCGGTGCGTATCTATAGCACGCCCGCGAGTATGCTAAGTCGCCGCTTAAGCAAAAGGGGCCCGACCATTGCCGGACCCCTTTTGCTTAAGCGCAAACGTGAGCAATCGCTCGTTTCAACGCCGCAATTTTCTAGCGCACAGTCTTGATTGCCGCCACCAGGTCGAACAACGTATCGAGCACGGCCTCGCAGCCATCCACCACGTCCTGCGGCAGCGGCACGATATCGGGGACGGCAAAGACACGGCAGCCGGCCGTAATGCCCGAGACGCAACCGTTGCGCGAATCCTCGACCACGGCACATTCCTCGGGAGCAAAGCCCGCGCGCTCGCAGGCAAGCAGATACATCTCGGGGTCGGGCTTGCCGTGCACGACGTCCTCGCCACACGTTACCGTTTCAAACTTGTCAAAGAGGCCGACCATCTTAAGGTTGCGCTCGGCCGTAACGAGGCGCGACGACGTCGCTAGACCCACGTGATAGCCCGCAGCCAGCAGCTCGTCTAGGCACTCGGCGGCGCCGGCCTTAAGCTCCAGCTCGGTCTTGACCATCTCGTCGCGAATCTCCTTGTGGCGACGATAGATCGCCTCGGTGGTTTCGTGGCTGCCATAATGCTTATCGAGGATATCCATAACATCGGGCAGCGTGCGGCCGATAAACTGATGGATCAGCGCTTCATCAATCGCGAGCCCCAGCTCAGCGGCGCCTGCCTTCCAGGCCTTAATCCCCAAACGCTCGGTATCGACCAGCGTTCCATCCATGTCAAAAATAACAGCCTTGATCATATCGGTCCCCCATCGACTCTCGCTGTCACGTTGCTGCAACTCTACCGCATTTGGCAACTTGTATATAACGTATATACCATATTGCACTTTCGTTACACAGATAGAAGTCTTATGGCAAGTAACGCATTAGGATTATAGTTTTCGA
>URBA01000335.1 GCA_900545905.1 uncultured Collinsella sp. | reverse complement strand
CGTACGCTTGACTTGAAGAAGGGGGAGGCCTCGCGGCCTCCCCCTTTTTTGCGTTCGGCGTGTTAAATCATTCATCTTGTACAACTCAATCGTCTACCGTCGAATATAAACGTTCACCGTTCTGTGGTCGGTTCTTTGTTCTCAATGGACTAATATTTGCTTTAGCGTGCTACTGCGCTTGTCCTGTTTTACGGGTCGTTTTATTGATTGTGACGGAAGGACTCACATGGCAGATGTTCACGAGCTGCTTGATACTTGGATTGCCAATGTCAAGGACGAGGAGCTCCTGGCCGAGCTCAACACGATGAAGGAGCAGGGTGACGAGGACGCCATCACCGATGCTTTCTTCCAGGATCTTGCCTTCGGTACCGCTGGTCTCCGCGGCACGATCGGTGCCGGCACCAACCGTATGAATATCTATACGGTCGGTCGTGCGACGCAGGGATTCGCTGACTACCTCAATGCGACCTTTGAGCATCCGACGGTCGCCATCGCTCGCGATAGCCGTAATAAGGGCGAGCTGTTCGTTAAGACCACCGCTGCCATTCTGGCCGCCAATGGTGTTACGGCTCTTGTGTATCCTAAGATTTCTCCGGTGCCGACGCTTTCCTGGGCTGTTCGCGACCTCGCGTGCTCCGGTGGCATCTGCATGACCGCTAGCCATAACCCGGCGCCCTACAACGGCTATAAGGCCTATGGTCCCGACGGTTGCCAGATCACGAGCGAGGCCGCGGATGCTATTTCCAAGGCTATCGCCGAGACCGATACGTTTACCGGCGTGAAGTCCATGGACTTTGACGAGGCTGTTGAGCAGGGCTTGGTTAAGTGGATCGATGACTCCTGCCTCGAGCGTTATTACGATGCGGTACTCGCCCGCGGCGTGACCAACCTTTCTGCCGAGGAGATTGCCGGCGCTCCGCTCAAGCTCGTCTACACCCCACTCAACGGTACCGGTCTCATCCCCGTTACCACGGTGCTCGAGCGCGCTGGTATCACCGATGTCACCGTCGTCCCCGAGCAGAAGGAGCCCAACGGCGATTTCCCGACCTGCCCGTATCCCAACCCCGAGATCCGTCAGGCCATGCAGAAGGGTATTGATCTGTGCGAGCAGGTTCACCCCGATCTGTTGCTCGCAACCGATCCCGACGCCGACCGCGTTGGCGTTGCCGTCAAGAACGGTGATGACTACCTGCTGCTGACCGGTAACGAGATGGGCGTTCTGCTGCTCGACTATATCTGCAAGACGCGCGCCGCTCGTGGCGAGGACCTCTCCAAGAAGGTTGCCGTCACCACGATCGTGTCTTCCGCCATGGTTGATGCCCTGGCTGCTGAGTATGGCTTTGAGCTCCGCCGCTGCCTGACGGGCTTCAAGTATATTGGCGACATCATCACGTCTCTTTCCGATGCCGGCGAAGTCGATCGCTTTATCTTCGGTTTCGAGGAGAGCTACGGTTATCTGGCTGGTGATCACGTGCGCGATAAGGATGCCGTCAGCACATCGTTGCTTATTTGCCAGATGGCTCAGTACTACAAACTGCAGGGCAAGAACCTTGCCGACGCTATGCATGAGCTGTACGAGAAGCATGGCTACTATCACAACAAGACGATTTCGCTGAGCTATCCGGGTGCCGAGGGTGCAGCAAAGATGGCTGGCATCATGGCTGGTCTGCGCGAGAATCCGCCTGCGGAGCTTGCCGGGTCCAAGATCGAGGCCGTCGTTGACTACAACACCTGCGTGAACGGTTTGCCGAAGGCTGACGTCATTGAGTTCGACCTTGAGGGTGGCAACAAGGGCATTGTCCGTCCTTCCGGTACCGAGCCCAAGATCAAGCTGTATATCTTTGCCAAGGGCGCAGATGCCGCCGAGGCGGATGCGGCGCTCGACGCGATCGAGGAGTCCGGCCGCAAGCTGCTGGCCTAAGGTTTAAAAGCCTATTCCTATAAAATGACAGGGGAGGGGATCTTGGAAACAAGGTTCCCTCTTTTAGTTGCATTGCTGCCGAGAATTCCCAAGATGTGTAGGAAATGTGTACGCCCAGATTCCCGCCCCCGGCGCCCCTCCGGT
>URBA01000334.1 GCA_900545905.1 uncultured Collinsella sp. | reverse complement strand
AGTTGAGCGATGCCACAGCAAAGCTCGACGCCGCCATGGCCAGTGCGGGCTCGGCAGTTACCAGCGCCGGTGCAGCTGCTACCGCTGCTTCTGGTGCCGACGCGACGGGTCTCGACGCGATTCTCGATAAGGCGGCTGGGGCGGTCTCTGGTGCCCAGGGCCTCAACACCCAGGCGTCTGCGGGCCTTGACGGCGCCAAGCCCATGTTCGGCACGCTTACCGACCAGGTCACGATTCTTGCGCAGGCCGCCGGTGCCCAAGGTGGCGCCCAGGGTGCTGCCACCGCGCTCGATGGCGCCATTCAGGGCTATACCACCGTTCAGGACGGTCAGCAGCTGAGCCTTGCCGGCGCTATCGCCTACATGAACAGCGCCATCAACCCGGCGAATCCTTCTGCCGAAAACCCCGGCCTTGTTGCCGGCGTGACCTCTGCCGCCACGGGTGCGGGCCAGCTCAGCGATGGCACGACGGCGCTTGCCGCGGGCACCGAGCAGCTTGCCGCGGGCACGCAGCAGCTCAACGGCGCCACGCCCGCCCTTGCCAGTGGCGTCTCACAGCTCAACAGCGGTGCTGCGCAGCTCAAGGCTGGTTCGGTGAGCCTTGCCACCGGCATGAACCTCCTGTCCTCGGGCGCGACCACGCTTGCGAGCGGCGCGTCCCAGCTCGGCAGCGGTATGCAGGAGCTCGCCGATCGCACGGGTGACCTCGATACCCAGGTGATCGACACCATCAAGGACAAGGTCCAGGACATGCTCAACCCCGACTTTACGCCGACGGATTTTGTCAACGGCGAGCAGGGCGGGCACATGGGCCGCGTCCAGTTTGTCTACATGACGGGTGCCATCAGCAAGTAGGCTGCCGGTGTTTGCCCGCTATTGTTAAGCGAGAAAGGGGGTCGTCGAGCAGGCGGCCCCTTTTTGCTGTCGTGCCGGCGCGGGAGTGTGTCCCGGGATCGCTGGGGACCCATTTTTCGGCCTCAGAGTGGGACGCAGTTTCCGGTTGAGGCCTCTAGTGGAAGCTCCATTCCATTTTGGCTGCGGGACCACGACCTAATTCCCGAGTGCAGACTCATTTACGTTATAGCTAGCTATATTATAAGCAGCTATAATATAGCTAGCTATAACGTTAACGATCGAAGGTGCGCGCATGTTTATCGGTAGAACCACAGAAATGGACGAGTTCAATCGACTCTACAACTCAGATTCCTTTGAGATGCCCGTGATTTACGGCCGCCGGCGCGTGGGCAAAACGCGCCTCATTACAGAGTTCATTCAGGGCAAGCATGCCATTTATTTTCAGGCTCGCCGCACCAATGCGAAGGCGAACTTGCAGTACTTTAGTCAAGCGGTGCTCGCCGGTCAGACGGGTGCGGTAAGCGTGTCGTTTAGGAGCTTTGACGAGGCATTCGATGCGCTTGCTGCCATGTCGCGCGAGAACCGCCTGATCGTTGTAATCGACGAGTACCCCTATCTGGCTCAATCGTGCCCCGAGGTCAGCTCGTTGCTGCAAGAAAAGATCGACCATTTGTACAAAGAGACCAAGCTTATGCTTGTCCTGTGCGGCTCGTCGCTTTCGTTTATGGAAGAGCAGGTGCTGGGTTACGAGAGCCCGCTCTACGGTAGGCGAACGGCACAGTTCAAGATCATGCCGCTCGATTTTCTAACGACGCTCGACTTGTGGCGCAGCATGGATCGCGAGGACGCGGCGGTTTGTTATGGCATGACGGGCGGTATTCCCGCCTATGTCGAGAAGGTCGACACGTCAACTTCGCTCAAAGACAACATCATGCGCTTGTTCCTGAACCCTTCGGGCTATCTCTTTGAAGAGCCGAGCAGCCTGTTGCTGCAGGAATGTCGAAATCCCGAGCAGTACGATGCCATCGTTCAGGCAATTGCCCAAGGCCGTTCGAAGATATCCGAGATCGCCGGCGCCGCCGGAATTCCGGCGAGCAACGTGAAGAGCTATGTTGATAAGCTGGCTTCGCTTGGAATTGCCGAGCGCGAGTTGCCGCTCAACGAGACGAGCAACAAACGGGCTGTGTACCAGTTGTGCGATCAGATGTTTAGATTCTGGT
>URBA01000333.1 GCA_900545905.1 uncultured Collinsella sp. | reverse complement strand
CGAGATGCAGCGTAGTCTCGTGGGCTCGGAGATGTGTATAAGAGACAGGTAATGTGGGTGTCGAGGGGAGGGCTTCCGATCGGCCTACCGATTGGAGGATACCACCATGGCACCACCCGCCAGGCCGGAAATCGTCATAGGGCTCGACGTCGGGAAGTCGTCGCACTGGGCGTGCGTGGTCACGCGCGAGGGCGAGCTTCTGGCAAGCAAGCCTGTCTTGAACAGGGAAAACGCCATCGACGGGCTCTATGCGCAGTACCCGGGCGCGCTGGTCGTCGTCGACCAGGTCCGCAACATCGGGTCGCTGGCGCTTTCGCGCGCCAGGCTCGCTGGGATGCCGCGCGCGTACCTGCCCGGGCTCGCCGCTCACGGCGCGTCGAAGCTGTTCGCCGGAGACGCCAAGACCGACGAGCGCGACGCGATGGTCATCGCGAAGACGGCGCTGGGCATACCCGACGCGCTGCTGCCGGTGGCCGACAGGCCGCCGGAAATAGAGGCGGCCAGGTCGCTCGCCGCGCAAAGGGACTTCCTGACCTGCGAGAACACGCGCAGCAAGAACAGGCTCCGCAGCATATTGCTCGAATCGTGCCCGGAATTCGAGGCGCACGCCGACCTCTCGGACCCGGCGACCCTCAAGCTCATGGCCGCCGTCGGCGGCCCGTGGTCGATATCCGAGGCGTCGCCGCAGGCCGTCGGGGCGCTCACGCGCGGCTGCGGGCGCGCCAAGGTGGCTGCGCTGGTCGAATCCGTCGGATCGTCGAGCAGGCCGCACCCGGCGGCCGTCGCCTGCGAGGACCGCGCCGTCCGGCTGCTCGCGCGAAGGATATCGGAGAACGCCGCCGAGATCGAGTCGCTGACCTCCGAGATATCGGCGCTGCTTTCCGCCGACGAGACGTACAGGTGCCTGCTCACGGTGCCCGGCATAGGGCCGCGAACGGCCTCCGAGCTGGTCATATCCATAGACATAGCCGACTTCCCGAGCCACGACAGGCTGGCCTCGTACTGCGGGCTGGCGCCGCGCAACCGGCGGTCAGGCACGTCGATATCGTCGGTGTCGGCGTCGCGGCAGGGCAACAAGAGGCTGAAGAACCTGCTCGTATTCTCGTGCAACTGCCTAGCGCGCAGCCGCAACCGATGGGGCGGCTACTACGCGCGCTGCCGCGACAGGGGAATGCCGCACGGCAAGGCCCTGAAGGCCGTTGCGAGGAAGCGGCTCAAGGTGATCTACGCGATTATGCGGGACAAGGTCCCGTACTCGGCCTAGCGAGCCGATTGGAAAAGAAAAAGCGCAGGCCCCTTACGGGGCCCGCGGCAGCGTTGTCCCCATCGAGCGAAATTCGCCAACAAATCAATTGACAAAACTATAGGAACACCCCCCTTTTTTAATATGAGCAGGACATTGTCAATAGGCAATGAAGGGCCAAGGGCGATTTCTTTCGCCCTTGGCCCAATCTATCTCCTCCGCAATCCCCGTTGACAGCGCGTGTCGGATCGACGCCCGTCTGGCAGTTTAATATTCGCCCATCGCGCAGAATGCGCCGGTGCATCTCGTTGCTACGGCCGGCCCCTCCGTCTCGTCTGTCTTTTGGCGTGCGTGGCGGCTTCGCCGCCGCACGAAAAAAATCCGCGGATGGAGGCCGACGCCCGTCGAGCCCGGGAATTCCGGGAAAGACCCGGATATGTGCGCGGCGCTCCCGCTAGGCGCCTTCCGCCATTCGGCCCACGGCCCAGCACCAGCAGGCCAGCTCGCGCGCCACCGCGACGTTGGCCACGCTGCTCTGCTTGCCCGCATCGTCCATGGAGCGGCGCCTGTCGACGAGCCGCCTCACGCCCGCGTTGGCGTGTCGCCTGGTCGCTGCGTCGACCGCCTGCCCCTTGGCCAGGTCTTTCGGCGACCTCGACGCTCCCTTGTAGTGCCAGGCGGCCTCGACGAGCAGCTTTCTCAGGTGCTTGTTGCCGGCCTTGGTTATCCCGCCGCGGAATCGGGACTCGCCGCTGGAGTGCTCGGAGGGCACCAGGCCCACCCACGCCGCGAAGCCCGACGCCGTGGCTGTCTCTTATACACATCTCCGAGCCCACGAGACTACGCTGCATCTCGTA
>URBA01000332.1 GCA_900545905.1 uncultured Collinsella sp. | reverse complement strand
GGCAGCGTCAGATGTGTATAAGAGACAGCTGGAAATTGAACGTCAGATTGGCGTGAATGCGGCTCGCGCAGCGTCGGCCGATCCGCCGTTCGGTAGAACGGCGGAACAAAACGCTTTAGTGCGGTGAATTGCACGGGCTGCTTGGTTGTTGCTACAGTAGCGGGGCGTGCCGGGGGTCCGGCGCGTCCCGTTTTTATTTGACCATGAGGCGGCACGCAGCCTTACGCGTGCGGACACCACGCCCAGTTTGAGTGTGAGGATGTTCCATGGCCCAATACGCTGCCAACGAAATCGAAAACATGCCCGATAGCCCTGTAGCCCGTGAGGATTTGGGCGCGGGTGGTATTCCCCGGGGTGCCGGCGCACGCTCGCCGTTGTTCTGGAAAGTTCTACTGCTTTCGGTGGCGATTATCTGGGGCTACTCCTTTACCACTATGAAGGACGCACTCGACACCATTCCGGTGTTCGAGCTGGTCTATGTTCGCTTTCTCCCGGCATCACTGGTTATGTTTGCAATTTTCCATAAGCGCATCATCGCTCATTTCAATGCCCGCAACCTGATTGTCGGGCTTGGCATGGGTGCGCTCATGTGGGGTGCCTACGGTTTGCAGACGATCGGCCTGGCACAGACCACGGCGGGCAAGAGCGCTTTTTTGACCGGCACGTATTGCATCCTTGTGCCGTTTGCAAGCTATGTCCTGAGCGGTGAAAAGCTTACCCGGTATAACCTGGGTGCAGCGTTGTTGTGCCTGGCGGGTATTGGCCTGGTAGCGCTCGATAGCGTCGAGTTCAATGCCGGCGATGTTATTACCTTGGGCGGCGCGATCTTCTTCGCCATCCAGATGGCGGTGACTGCCAAGTACGGTCGCAAGATGGACATCAACGTCATCACGTTTTGGATGTTTGTGGGCAATGGCGTTTTGAGTTTAATCACGTCGCTGCTATTCGAGACTCAGGCGCCCCTCTCTGCATGGACGCCGGAGTTTATCGGTGTGGCTGTTTTCCTCTCGGTGGGCTGCACATGCGTGGCGCTGCTCGTCCAAAACGTCGGTTTGGCGCATGTTCCCGCCTCGACGGGCTCACTGCTTCTTTCGATGGAGTCGCCTTCGGGTGTGCTGTTCTCGGTGCTGCTGATGGGGGAGGCGCTCACCTCGCGCCTGCTCGCCGGCTTCGCGCTCATCTTCCTGTCGATTATCTTGAGCGAGACGCATTTCGATTTCTTGCGCCGAAAATCACACCCGCAATTGTAAACAACTTGTTGCGCCGCCCTCCCGGGGCGGCATTTTTTATGTAACGCCCTTACAGTTATACCTTGCACTTTAGACTATCAGAGTGTTTGCTGCACAAATAATACTGGAGGGCATCTATGGCACCAGCTCAGTCCGATTATCAACCGCAACCAGCGCCCAAGGCCACCCCGGCAGCGCAAGCCGCTATCGGTGACGGTCTTGTTGCCGAGGCTCAAGCTTTTGCAGACAAGCTTGCTGCGTGGCGCCACGATCTGCATCAGACGCCCGAGTTGGGTAATTGCCTTCCGCAAACCTCTGCGTATATCCAGGCACGTCTGACCGAGATGGGCATCCCGTTCGCCACGCTCGTCGATGGTTCCTGTGTTGTGGGCCTTGTCGGCGCCGGTGCCGCCGCGGCCCAGGGCAATGGCGTCTGCACGGACGAACAGGCCGGTACGGTCATCATGCTTCGCGGCGACATGGATGCCCTGCCCGTTGTCGAGGAATCGGGCGAGCCTTTCGCTTCCACCAACGGCTGCATGCACGCTTGCGGTCACGATATGCACGCGACGGCGCTGCTTGGTGCGGCTCGTATGCTCAAAGCGCGCGAGGCAGAGCTTGTTGATGCCAACGCCACGGTTAAGTTGCTGTTCCAGCCGGGCGAGGAAACCTTTGAGGGTGCCCGCGCCGCCATCGCCGACGGTCTGCTGCAGAACCCGCGTCCTCAGGTCGCCTTTGCCATGCATGTCAATAGCCAGTCGCCGCTTGGTTTGGTGCTCTACGGCAGCCCGGCGCTCTCGGGCGTGTACGGTTTTCGCATCACGCTTCAAGGCAAGGGCGGCCATGGCTCGAGCCCCGAGATCTGCATCGACCCCATCACGGCCG
>URBA01000331.1 GCA_900545905.1 uncultured Collinsella sp. | reverse complement strand
GATGCAGCGTAGTCTCGTGGGCTCGGAGATGTGTATAAGAGACAGGGGCTGGGGCATGGAAGATTCGCTGGAGCGTGCGGACGCCATGCGCTCCCGTGGGTGGGGCGCCGCGACGCGTCGAACGACGTATGCGCGGTATCGGCTGGGGCGCGGCGATGTTGCCGCGCTGGTTGGACTTGCGCTGTTTGGCATGGCCACGACGGCAGTGGCGTGGACTGCGACGATGCAGTATTCGTTTTACCCGCAACTATCGGTGCCGGCGCCGTGGCTGGGCTATGTCGTGTACGCTGCCTGGATGATGCTGCCTTGCGCGTCGCACGCGATTGATGAGAAGAGGTTTGGCTGATGGCTCGGTTGGATAGGAGCTCGGCGGCGGGTGTGGCATATGGCTCGGCCGCGCCGGCGATTGAGGTGCGAGGCCTTAGTTTTGCCTATCCCGGGGCCGAGGCACCGGTGCTCGAGGGGCTTGATTGGCGTGTTTCCCAAGGTGCGTTTGCACTGCTTGTTGGCGGTACCGGTTCGGGCAAGTCGACGCTGCTGTCGCTGCTCAAGCCCGAGATCGCGCCGGCGGGTACGCGCTCCGGCGAGCTGCGCGTGCTGGGCGAGCCCGTCGCCGACATGGATGTGCGGGCATCGGCGGAGCGCGTGGGCTATGTGTTCCAGGATCCCGAGAACCAGATCGTGTGCGAAACCGTGTGGCACGAGATGGCGTTTGGCCTGGAAAACTTGGGGCTAGCACGTGATGAGATGCGCCGTCGCGTAGCTGAGACCAGCTATTTCTTTGGGCTGGAAGATTGGCTTCACCGCGATACTGACACGCTTTCGGGTGGTCGCAAACAGTTGCTGTCGTTGGCGGCCGTTCTGGCGTTGCGCCCGCGCGTGCTGCTGCTCGACGAGCCCACGTCTCAGCTTGATCCGGTTGCGGAGAAGAATTTCCTGCACGCGCTGTTTCGTGTGAATCGCGAGCTGGGCTGCACGGTTGTTGTGGCGACGCATCAGCCGCGGCCGATGCTCGAGTATGCGACGTGTACGCACCGGATTGAGGGCGGTCGCGTGCGCGAGGTGGCGGATATGTCTTCTTTGGGACGCCGAGAATCGCTGTTTTCCGATGACATGTTGGGGTGGGGTGCCATCCGATGTGCAAAAAACGGAGTATTCAGCAGGCGTGAGGACAATTTGGGTTCTCTGGAGCCGCCCGGGGACGTATCGAGCGCGAAAAAAAGTTCGGAATTGGACAAATCGTCCGAATTTGTGGCGCAAACGTCGCTCGAGAACGGCTCGGAAGCCTTCTCGCGCACGGATGGAAGCAGAATACTCCAAAAAATGCACGGCGGGTCGGCTACCACCCTGTCGGAAGGCTGGTTTCGCTACGATCGAGCGTCCGGCTGGGTGTTGCGTGGGCTCGATGCGTCGTTTTCGGCCGGTGCGGTGCATGCGGTTGTTGGCGGTAACGGCTGCGGCAAGTCGACGATGCTCTCGGTGCTGGCGAAGACCGCCAAGCTGCAGCGCGGCCGCATGGTGCGCGGAGCGGCCTCGGCGGCGCTGCTGCCTCAGAATCCCAAAGCATTGCTGGTTGCCGAGACGGTACGCGATGAGCTGATGGAATGGGCTTCGACCTGCGGATACGACGAGGCCACGGCGCAGGAGCAGGCGGCGCGCCTGGGCTTGGCTGGTTTGGGGGCGCGCCATCCGTACGATCTTTCGGGTGGTCAGCGCCAGCTGCTTGCGTTGGCAAAGCTGCTGTTGATTGGCCCGGAGCTGTTGCTGCTCGATGAGCCCATTAAGGGCCTTGATCTGGCAAGTCGCTGCATTATCGCTCACGCCCTGCGTGATCATGCGGAGACCGGCGGCACCGTCATCATAGCCACGCACGACCTAGACTTTGCTGAGCAGGTGTCCGACGACATCGCCATGATGTTCGATGGCGAGATCGCCTGCATGGAGCCTCCGGCAGATTTCTTTGCCGACAACGTGTTCTACAGGGCGTGATGGGATGACGGATCATCGCGCCTCGCGTTTACTCACAAAAATGGAGATCCCGCTGCTCCTGGCGGTGCCGGGGGTGATGACTGCTGCGCTGCTGGCGGGCATTGAGCAGACGGCGCTCGCCATGTTGC
>URBA01000330.1 GCA_900545905.1 uncultured Collinsella sp. | reverse complement strand
ATCGTAGCCCGAGACGGGCCCGGGCTGACAATTTCGACTGTAATGGACGTTCTTAGATGACTAGTCGTTAAAGAACGTCCCCTACGACTAGCTAGCCGTAGAAGCGGGCTATGGGTGCGAGTGGCTGCTCGCGAAAGACCCGCTCGACGGCGGCGCGGTATTCGTCGACCTTTTTGGTCTTACGCACGAGCTTGTGAACGGTAGCGGGGTCAGCGAAGGCGCACTTGGCGTAGAACCACCACTCCTTCATGCGAAAGACCGCGTTGCCGCCAATCTCTTCTGCATAGGCCGCGAACAACGTGTCGTGGAAGCGCTGCAGCTCGGCTGCCGTGGCAGCAGGGCCGCCGTTGACCATACGGGCCAGAGCGGGATTCGCGAGCAGGCCGCGCCCCAGCATCACATGGCGTGTACCGGGATAGGCCTCCACCAGCGCATCCATGTCCTCAAGATCAAAAATGTCGCCGTTGTATGCCACGGGAAACGGTGCCCGCTCCAACGTCTCGCCATAAAACTCTTTGCGCGGCGAGCCCGTATAGCGGTCCTTTTGCACGCGCGGGTGCACAATCAGCTCCGCCAGCGGCATGCGGCAATACAGATCGAGCACGCGCTCGTATTCGTCGTCATTCTCCAGGCCCAGCCTGGTCTTTACCGACACCGGCAACGGCGACCGCTCGCACACATCGCTTAAGAACGCCTCGAGCTCGTCGAGATTGCGCAAGAAACCCGAGCCCTTGCCCTTGGCGACAACCGTTCCCGAAGGGCAACCCAAGTTGAGATTGACCTCGCGGTAGCCCATGTCGGCGAGCACCTGTGCCGCCCACACAAACTCGTCCGCGTTCTTGGACATCAGCTGAGGCACTACGTTAAGCCCCTGGTTATTGGCAGGATCGATCTCCTTAAATGCCTTGCCGCCAAAGCGGTTTCCCACCCGCGGCGGCGGCAAAAACGGTGTGTAATAACAATCGAGCGCACCGAAGCACTCCGCATGCACGCGACGGAACACATGCCCGGTAATACCCTCCATAGGGGCCAACGACAGAATCATCAACATCTACTCTCAAATCAATGCGGCAAAGGGGCCGTCCCTCTGTCACATGCATTATGCCTTGTGCTTCAGGCGATTCACAAGGAAGAGGTAGCTACTGAACGATGACCACCCTCCAGCCGCACCCCATACAACGAGGTCTAATACTTTTCCGAGAAGTGAACGACCGTTTTTGGACCCCCGAAGCATCGACATTTTCAGACGTCAAAACCGCAGGATTTGGCTGACAAAACCGCAGGAAATTGCATCTCAAAAGTGTCGATGCTTCGGGGGTCCGTTTTTACTCGTTCACTTCTTGGAAAAGTATTAGACCTCGATTTACAAGCCACTCAATGTGGCAAAAGGGCTGTCCCTTTGTCACATTATTCGGAGCGTAGGGCTTCTACAGGGTCTTTTTTGGATGCGCTTCGGGCCGGCAGCAAACCGGCAACGACCGTCAACAGCACCGAAATCGCGATGAGCACCAGCGCATCCTGCACGGGCAGGCTCATCAGGTTGGGGACCTGTTTGGCCGCAAGCGCCCAGGCATTGACCGGGAAGCTCACGAGCACCACAACGACAATGGCAAAGACGCCGGCAATGAGGCCTTCAATAAAGGTCTCGGCATTGAATACGTTGGCCACGTTGCGCTTTGACGCGCCGATCGCGCGCAGGATGCCAATCTCCTTTTTGCGCTCCAGCACGCTGATGTAGGTGATGATGCCGATCATGATGGAGCTCACCACCAGACTGATACTCACGAATGCGATGAGCACCAAGCTGATGGTGTTCACGATGTCGGTCACCGAGCCCATGATGATACCCATGTAGTCGGTGTACGAGATTGTCTGCTCGTCGTGGCCAGCGGCTTTGGCCTGCTTGTTGTACGCATCGATATGATCAAGCACGCGCTCCTTGGCCTCAAAGTCGCGCGGGAAAATCTTGACCGAGATGGGGTCCGCCTCGTCCGCATAGCCCAACGTGGTCAGGTTGTTGTCGTAGGTGAGCTTTGACGCCTTGGCATAGCTCATCATGAGCGAACTCAGGTCCTCGGCGTCCATGTTGAAGTGGATGGCACGAGCAAAAGCGCTCGCATCCACGCGCATGGCGCTCGCCAGGTTAGCAAAAC
>URBA01000329.1 GCA_900545905.1 uncultured Collinsella sp. | reverse complement strand
CCGTGGGAGGCCAGGGCGCCGCTGACCGGTGGACGGCACCGAGCCGTACGCTT
The DNA here is from genome assembly GCA_900545905.1 of uncultured Collinsella sp. GTDB lineage: Bacteria > Actinomycetota > Coriobacteriia > Coriobacteriales > Coriobacteriaceae > Collinsella. Next base: position 2,107 of record URBA01000329.1, on the reverse strand, counting down.
GAACTTGGAAGGGGGAGGCCTCGCGGCCTCCTCCTTTTTTGCGTTTACGCGCAACATTCCTTCTGCAATTAAATCAATTTAATCATCCACCGCTGAATATAGACGTTCACCGTTCTTTGGTCGGTTCTTTGTTCTCAATGGACTAATATTTGCTTTAGCGCACTGCTGCGCTTGTCCTGTTTTACACGGGTCGTTTTATTGATTGTGACGGAAGGACTCATATGGCAGATGTTCATGAGCTGCTTGATACTTGGATTGCCAATGTCAAGGACGAGGAGCTCCTCGCTGAGCTTAACACGATGAAGGAGCAGGGTGATGAGGACGCCATCACCGACGCTTTCTTCCAAGATCTCGCCTTCGGTACCGCCGGTCTACGTGGCACTATCGGTGCAGGCACTAACCGTATGAATATCTATACGGTTGGTCGCGCGACGCAGGGTTTTGCTGACTATCTCAATGCGACCTTCGAGCATCCGACGGTTGCCATCGCTCGCGATAGCCGCAATAAGGGTGAACTGTTCGTTAAGACGACGGCTGCCATTCTTGCCGCAAACGGCGTGACTGCTCTCGTGTATCCTAAGATTTCTCCCGTGCCGACGCTTTCCTGGGCCGTCCGTGACCTTAAGTGCTCCGGTGGCATTTGCATGACCGCTAGTCATAATCCAGCGCCTTATAACGGCTATAAGGCCTATGGCCCCGACGGCTGCCAGATTACCAGCGAGGCTGCCGATGCAATTTCTAAGGCTATCGCCGAGACCGATACGTTTACCGGCGTGAAGTCCATGGACTTCGATGAGGCTCTTGAGCAGGGTCTGGTCAAATGGATCGATGACTCGTGCCTCGAGCGTTATTATGACGCCGTTCTCGCCCGCGGCGTGACCAACCTTTCTGCCGAGGAGATCGCTGGCGCTCCGCTTAAGCTCGTCTACACTCCGCTCAACGGCACCGGCCTCATTCCCGTCACGACGGTGCTCGAGCGCGCTGGCATCACCGATGTCACGGTTGTTCCCGAGCAGAAGGAGCCTAACGGCGATTTCCCGACCTGCCCGTATCCTAACCCCGAGATTCGCCAGGCCATGCAGAAGGGTATTGACCTGTGCGAGCAGGTTCACCCTGATCTGCTGCTTGCAACCGATCCTGACGCCGATCGCGTTGGCGTTGCCGTTAAGAATAGCGATGACTATCTGCTGCTGACCGGCAATGAGATGGGCGTTCTGCTGCTCGACTATATCTGCAAGACCCGCGCTGCTCGCGGTGAGGACCTCACTAAGAAGGTTGCTGTCACTACTATCGTTTCTTCCGCCATGGTTGACGCTCTGGCCGACGAGTACGGTTTTGAGCTCCGTCGCTGCCTGACGGGCTTCAAGTACATCGGCGACATCATTACTTCTCTTTCCGATGCTGGCGAGGTCGATCGCTTTATCTTCGGTTTTGAGGAGAGCTACGGCTATCTGGCCGGCGACCACGTGCGCGACAAGGACGCCGTGAGCACTTCGCTTTTGATTTGCCAGATGGCGCAGTATTACAAGCTCCAGGGAAAGAACCTTGCCGACGCGATGCACGAGCTGTACGAGAAGTATGGCTACTATCACAACAAGACGATTTCGCTGAGCTATCCGGGTGCTGAGGGTGCGGCAAAGATGGCCGGCATCATGGCCGGTCTGCGCAAGAACCCGCCCGCGGAGCTCGCCGGTTCCAAGATTGAGGCCGTCGTTGATTACAACACCTGCGTGAACGGCCTGCCGAAGGCTAACGTCATTGAGTTCGATCTTGAGGGCGGCAACAAGGGTATTGTTCGTCCTTCCGGCACCGAGCCCAAGATTAAGCTGTACATCTTCGCTAAGGGCGCGGATGCCGCCGAGGCTGATGCCGCACTTGACGCGATTGAGGAGTCTGGTCGCAAGTTGTTGGCCTAAGGCTTTGAAAGCCTATTTCTACAGTTAGACGGAGGAGGGGATCTCGGAAACGAGGTCCCCTCTTTATTACCGGCAAACACAGCTGAGAATCACAAAATGTGCAGGAAATGTGTACGCCCAGATTCCCGCCCACGGGGCCCCTCCGGTCTGGCAATATATCTCCTTGCCGCGCGGCCCGGTCGGACCGGATC
>URBA01000328.1 GCA_900545905.1 uncultured Collinsella sp. | reverse complement strand
GGGCTCGGAGATGTGAATAAGAGACAGGGCGTGGGTATCGACATGTTCGACTGCGTGCTGCCGACGCGCACGGGCCGCATGGGTACGGCGTTCTCCAGCGAGGGTCGCCTTAACTTCCGCAACGCGCGCTTTGCGCACGACGACGGCCCCATCGACCCCACCTGCACCTGCCCGGTGTGCACGGGCGGCTACAGCCGCGCGCTCATCCGTCACATGGTCACGCAGAAGGAGATGCTCGGCGGCATTCTGCTTTCGATGCACAACATCTACTACCTGCTCAACCTTATGCAGCGTGCCCGCCAGGCTATTATCGAGGGCCGTTACGGTGCGTTCGTGAACGACTGGATGAACAGCCCTGCGGCGGTGGATTACTAAGAGCAGCACGGGCGCTTGCAGAGCGCGGGCAACGGCAAGGGGCGAGCGCCGGCCGGTCATCACGTTTGCTAACACCGCTTGCGCGACCGATGACCGATAGCTTGCAAGCACTTGATGCATCGTGGGTACCATACCGAATAGTTGATGTTCGGGCGGGTGTTTGACGCATGGCGTCGACCCCGCCCGCTTTTCTTTTTCTCGATAGGAGTACCCATGATTAAGAATGAGAACGTCGAGGGCGAGCCTGCCTACGACGAGACGTACCGCCGCGGCCCCGTGGTCATGCGCGGCCCCATGATTCCTAAGGACAACACCTACGCCAACCTGCTGGCGCCCGAGGACTCGACCGACTGGTTGCACACCGACCCCTGGCGCGTGCTGCGCATTCAGGCAGAGTTCGTTGATGGTTTTGGCGCACTTGCCGAGCTTGGTCCTGCGGTGACCATCTTCGGCAGTGCCCGCACGCCCAAGACCGATCCGCTCTACAAGGCGGCACGCGCCGTTGGCCGCAAGATCGCCCAGCGCGGCGTGGCGGTTATCACCGGCGGTGGTCCCGGCGTCATGGAGGCGGCCAACAGGGGAGCGGCGAGCGCCAACGGCAAGTCGGTCGGCTTGGGTATCGAGCTTCCGCACGAGCAGGGGCTCAATAAATACGTGAACCTCGGCATGGACTTCCGCTACTTCTTTGTGCGCAAAACCATGTTCGTTAAGTACAGCTCGGGCGCCATCGTATTTCCCGGCGGCTTTGGCACGCTCGACGAGATGTTCGAGGTTCTCACGCTGGTGCAGACGCACAAGGTCAAGCGCATGCCGCTCGTGCTGGTGGGCACCGAGTACTGGCAGGGCCTATTCGACTGGCTCAACGGCCCGGTGATGAGCACCGGTATGATTAGCCCGCTCGATCCGGATCTGGTACACATTACCGACGACCTCAACGAGGCCGTTGACATTGCGCTCAGCGGGCTGATGTAGATCAATCGTGCCCACGCGACATGAATACGCATGGCAATCTGATGTTATCTAACATCAGATTGCCATTTATATTGGGTATACTGGTGTAAAAGACGAGGGCGAGGAGGTCGCAAATGTCTACAGCAACAGTTAAGCCTACGACGGTTCGAATCGAAGAGGGGCTCAAGGAGCAGGCGACTGAGTTCTTGGATTCGGTCGGCCTCAGCCTCAATTCCTATCTCAATCTTGCCGTTCGGCAGCTTGTAAATCAGCGAAAGATTCCTTTTGAGATTGTAGGAAGGGCGGAGGTGCCCAACGAGGTGACGAGGCGCGCCATGGTGATCGCCGAGGCTCATGAGCTGGGGATTTTGCCGGACGATAGCCTGTCATTCAATAACGCTGATGAGCTTATGTCATTCCTCGATGAGGAATAGCGATGTTCGAGATTAAAGTCGAGGCTCAATTTAGGGCGGACTACAAACGAACGATGCGCATGCATCCGCAGCTAAAGAGTGAGTTTAAGGCGGCAGTCGCAGAGCTTGCAGCTCACGGCTCGCTTCCCGCGGAATATGGCGCCCATGAGCTTTCAAACCCGGGCGGAAACTACAACGGCCACATCGATTTCCACCTATCCGATGGCTTGGTCGACGTGGTCGTTCTCTACTTACCGCATAAGACTAATCCTGTGATCCGGCTGGTCAGAATGGGCTCGCATGAGGAGCTGTTCCAGGGCCCGCAGGGCTGATTGCCGATTTCTAAGTTGCGGTGGAATAGGGATTGGTTGACGGCTAATAAGTCAAAAACAGTCCCTATTTCACCGCAACTGCTGGGGGTACCC
>URBA01000327.1 GCA_900545905.1 uncultured Collinsella sp. | reverse complement strand
GATTCCCGAGGAGGCGCTCGACAAGCTGTCTCGTGGCATGTACGTGATGCTGCGCGAGGGTACGTGCAGCCACGACCTGGCCAACTTGTCGCCGATGCTGCTGGAAAACCCCGCCCGCGCCCGTCGCTGCTGTTTTGCGACCGACGACCGCGCTCCCTCCGATGCGCTTTCGACCGGCATGATCGACAATGCCTGCCGTGTGGCTATCGAGGCCGGTATTGACCCCGTGGTTGCTATCTCTATGGCGTCCCTGTCCACGGCCGAGGCGTTTGGCCTGGACCACGGTTGCCGCGACCCGCAAGAGCTGCGTGGCGCCATCGCCCCGGGCAAGCGTGCCGACCTGCTGGTACTCAACGACCTGACGTTTGCCACGGCTCCGCATCGCGTATATGCCGCCGGTGCTTTGGTGGCGCAGGACGGCACCTTTGTGGGCGAGATTGCACCCGAGATGGCCGAGGTTGCGGCCCTTGCCGATGAGCTGCGCACCTCCGTTAAGCTGCCGAAGCTTTCGCTCGACGTATTCGACTATGCCTTTAAGCCGGGCGAGGCCGTGATCGACGTGGTGCCGGGTAAGGCCATCACGGGCATGGTTCGTCCCGAGACTGACGAGGACTTGCGTCGCATTATGCTGATCGAGCGCCATGGCCGCGGCGTGTCGCTGCAGGCCGAGGGCGTCGACGGCGACGGTCCCGCTGGCCTGGGTCTTGTCGGCAAGCATATCGGTCGCGGCTGGGTGCGCGGCTTTACCATCACGGGCGGTGCCATCGCCTCGACGATCGGCCACGACTCGCACAACGTGTGCGTGGTGGGCGACAACGCCGCCGATATGATGGCTGCTGTCGAGGCCGTGGGCCAGGGTGGTCACGTGCTGGTGCGCAACGGCAAGGTCGTGGCGCGTATTCCGCTGGCGCTCGGTGGCCTGATGAGCGAGGGCACGGCCGAGGATGTCGCCGCGCAGCACGACGACTTTATGGTCAAGGCGCGCGCCATGGGCATTGAGCCGCCGCTCGACCCCATTATGGGCATCATCTTCCTGCCCCTGCCGGTGATCCCGACGCTCCGCATTCGCCCCGAGGGCATGTTCGACGTCACGACCTTCACCTACGCCGACTAGTCATCGGGGGCGTTCTTAAACGACTAGCCGTCGGGGTGGCGTGTCGCCTGGCGCCGTGACCGTAGGACCTCTGGCATGTGTGAGCTATTTGCCAGGTCCTTGTAACGTTTACGCCCGCGGAGTCTTATTTGAGCTCCCTTTGGGTACGTTGAAATCGGATACACGTTCGATTCCAACAAGCCCGAAGGGAGCTTTTCTATGTTTAAACTGATTGCATCCGATATGGACGGCACACTGCTTGACGAAAACGGCCAGGTGCCTCCCGAGACCTACGAACTGATTCTGGCGCTACACGAGCATGGCGTGCATTTCGCTGCATCGTCAGGTCGTCGCTACGATCGCCTGTGCGAGTTCTTTGCGCCCGTTCGCGACAAGATGGACTTTGTCGCCGCTAACGGTGCCCAGGTCTTCGCCGACGGCAAGATGGTAGACCGTGAGGTGTATTCGCACCTGGCGATTCGAAGGCTCGCCCAGGCTGTCGCGACGTTTCCCAATCTGCATCTTGCGCTTTTTGACCGAACCAAGTCCTTCCTGCTCGATGACGAGTGCAAGTTCGTGCGTGAGGTCGATAAGGACCTTCCCAATGCCGAGCGCATTTGGGAGCTGCCCGATCCCAGCGTAAATATCATCAAGGCGAGTATCTTTTGCGATGACTGTGCCGTTATGGACAGTGCCTACGTACTGCAGCGCGAGCTTGGCCAGCTCTTTACCTTTGCGCCTTCTGGAAACGCATGGATCGATGCCATGCAGCCCGGTGTGTCGAAAGCCTCGGGAATCGAGCAGCTCATGGAGCACTATGGCGTCGAACGCGACGAGGTCATGGCGTTTGGCGACTCGATGAACGACTACGAGATCATTCGCTTTGTCGGCACGGGCTGCGCGATGGAAAACGCGCGTCCCGCGCTCAAAGCGGTGGCCGATCGCGTGGTGGGTTGTAATCGCGACCACGCCGTCCAGCAGGAGCTCCGTCGCGTGCTGGAGAGTCTCGCTTAATCCGGCAGATGGGGACGTTCCTTTTAATATGAGCAGGACATTGTCAAGAGGCAAAATCGGGCCT
>URBA01000326.1 GCA_900545905.1 uncultured Collinsella sp. | reverse complement strand
GTGGGCTCGGAGATGTGTATAAGAGACAGGCTCAAAGCGGTGCGGACCGCCATTTGCCCACTCATGGTCGCTAATCGCGCGCTCGTTGTCATGGATCGTCGTGGGCTGGCCATCGACCGAGCCCAGGTTGCATGCGGCCTCGCACAGCGCCGGGCACACGCGACTCGTGAACTCGGGCATGGGCGAGGTGAGTGACAGGCGCTCGGCAGCCTCGTCCCAACGGCCGCGGTACACCAGCTCGTTCCACTCGGGAATCAGGTTGTGCAGCGGACAGCCGCTCGGACGTGCCTTGCCAAAGCTCGCGCCCATCTGACAAAACGCCACACCGCACATCATGCAGCGACTCGCCTGGGCACGGCGCGCGTCGTCGTCGAGCTCCACGTACAGCGGATCGAAATCGCGGCTGCGCTCCTCCACGGGGCGCAGCTCGTGGGTCACGCGATCGATATCAAGAAAAGCACCGGGCTTACCCATGGCACTTACGCCTCCTTCTTGGTCGAAGCAACAGAGCTGGCGGCCGCGGACGCAGCACCCGCAGCACCGCCCGCAATATCGAAGCGAGCGACATCCGCGGCGCTCGCGCGACCGGTCACAATGTCAAACGCCAGTTCCTCTGCCTGCGCATGTGTCTTGCCGGCAGCCTCGCTCGCAGCGACAATCGCCAGCACACGCTCGTACTCGGTCGGAATGACCTTCACAAAGTGCTTGCTCATCGTCTCAAAGCTGTAGAGCAGCTTAATGCCGCGCGGGCTCTGCGTCGCGTCCACGTGCTCCTGGATGAGCTCGCGAATCTGCGCCAGCTCGCCGGCCGTCGGGGCTTTAAGCTCAACGCTCGCGTGGTTCACACGGGCATCGAGCGTGCCGTACTGGTCAAAGACATAAGCCACGCCACCCGTCATGCCGGCAGCGAAGTTCTGCCCGACCTCGCCCAGGATGAGCGCCAGGCCACCCGTCATGTACTCGCAACCGTGGTTGCCGCAACCCTCGACCACCACGGTGGCACCGGAGTTGCGTACGCCAAAGCGCTGGCCGGCCAGGCCGTTGATGAAGCCACGGCCGCTCGTGGCGCCAAAGAACGCAACGTTGCCCACGATGATGTTCTCGTCGAACTTGTAGGTCGCATGCGGGTTGGGGCGCACCGATACCTCGCCGCCCGAAAGGCCCTTGCCAAAGTAGTCGTTGGCGTCGCCGCACACGTTGAGCGTAATGCCGCGCGGCAGGAAGGCGCCAAAGCTCTGACCGGCCGAACCATCGCAATCGATGGTGATGGAGCCGGCGGGCAGGCCCTCGGGATGCGCCTTGGTCACCGCGTTGCCCAAGATAGTACCCACGCAGCGGTTGACGTTGGCGATATCGGCGCGGAAGCGAATCGGACGCAGGTGCGCACGGGCATCGGCCGTATAGGGCACAAACAACGTGGAGTCGAGCGTCTTGTCGAGCTCGCTGTCCGCGGCCATCTGCGGCAGGAAGTGGCGACCGTCGGCGCCCGGAATATGGGCACCGAACTCGCAGGTCGCGCTCGCCAGCACGGGCGACAAATCGAGCAGGTTGGCCTTGCGGTTGCCCGGGACCTCGATCTGGCGCAAGCACTCGGGATGGCCGACCATCTCATCGACGGTGCGGAAGCCCAGGCTCGCCATGACCTCGCGCAACTGCTCGGCAACAAAGAGCATAAAGCGCTCGACGTGCTCGGGCTTGCCGCGGAAGCCGCGACGCAGGCGGCAGTTTTGCGTAGCGATGCCGGCCGGGCAGGTATCCTGCTGGCAGTCGCGCTGCATGAGGCAGCCCATGGAGATGAGCGGCATGGTCGCAAAGCCAAACTCCTCGGCACCCAGCAGGCAGGCGACGGCGACGTCGGTGCCGTCCATGAGCTTGCCATCGGCCTCGAGCACCACGCGCGAGCGCAGGCCGTTTTGCAGCAGCGTCTGCTGGGCCTCGGCAAGGCCAAGCTCCAGCGGCAGACCGGCGTGCCAGATCGAATCGCGCGCCGCAGCACCGGAGCCGCCGTTGTGGCCGCTGATCAAGATCTTGTCGGCGGCACCCTTGGCCACACCGGTGGCGATGGTGCCGACGCCCGCCTCGCTGACCAGCTTGACCGACACGCGTGCGCCGGGGTTGGCGTTCTTAAGGTCGAAGATGAGCTCGGCCAGGTCCTCGATCTGTCTCTTATACACATCTGACGCTG
>URBA01000325.1 GCA_900545905.1 uncultured Collinsella sp. | reverse complement strand
GATCTGAAGCGCCTGCTTGCCCGTGCTGAGCAGGGCGAGGACGGCGATCCTGACGCCTATAACCCCGATGCCGATGATGACGAGGAAGAGGACGACGACGGTGAGCTCGAGGAGAGCTTTGGCGAAGTCGACCGTGGCGCCTCGGCCGGCGAGGATATAAACGGCGGCCAGCTCCAGATTTCGGAGTTTGGCCGCGAGATGAAGCAGTCGTTCATCGAGTATTCGATGTCGGTCATCACGGCGCGCGCCCTGCCGGACGTGCGCGACGGCTTAAAGCCGGTGCACCGCCGCATCCTGTACGCGATGAACGAGAGCGGCATCTACCCCAACCGTCCGCACAAGAAGTCCGCTTGGACGGTCGGCGAAGTTATCGGTAAGTACCATCCGCACGGTGACTCCGCGGTCTACGAGGCCATGGTTCGCCTGGCGCAGTGGTTCTCCATGCGCACGCCGCTCATCGACGGTCACGGCAACTTCGGCAACATCGACGGCGACGGCGCGGCGGCCATGCGTTACACCGAGAGCCGCCTGGCAAAGCCCGCCATGGAGCTGCTGCGTGACCTGCAGAAGGATACCGTCGACTGGCAGCCCAACTACGACGAATCACTCGCCGAGCCCGTGGCACTGCCTGCGCGCTTCCCCAACCTGCTGGTCAACGGCAGCCAGGGCATCGCCGTCGGCATGGCCACCAATATCGCCCCGCATAACCTCACCGAGGCGATCGAGGCAACCTGCTACCTGATCGATAATCCCGACGCTACTGTCGACGAGCTCATGCAGATCATGCCCGGTCCGGACTTCCCCACCGGCGCCATCATCATGGGCAGCGCCGGCATTAAGCAGAGCTACGAGACCGGCCGCGGCTCCATTACCGTGCGTGCCAAGGCACATGTGGAGTCCACCAAGACCGGTCGCAGCCGCCTGGTCTTTACCGAGATTCCCTACATGGTCAACAAGGGCACCCTGCAGGAGAAGATCGCCCAGCTCGTCAACGACAAGCGCATCGAGGGCATCTCGGACATGCGCGATGAGTCCAACCAGAAGGGCATCCGTCTGGTCATCGAGCTCAAGAAGGGCGTCATTCCGCAGGTCGTGCTCAACAACCTGTATAAGTACACCTCGCTGCAGACGACCTTTGGCGCCAACAACCTGGCGCTCGTCAACGGCGTGCCCAAATGCCTGAGCCTGCGCGAGATGCTGCAGCACTACATCGATCACCAGGTCGACGTCGTCACCCGCCGCACCCGCTTCGACCTTAAGAAGGCCCAGGCGCGTGCCCATATCCTCGAGGGCTACCTGATGGCCCTTGACCATATCGACGAGGTCATTAGCATCATACGCTCCTCGCAGACCGACTCCGAGGCCAGCAGCCGCCTGATTGAGCGCTTTGGCTTTACGCCCGAGCAGACCACGGCCATCCTCGAGATGAAGCTGCGCCGCCTGACCGGTCTGGAGCGTGACAAGATTCAGGAAGAGCTGGACGGCCTGCGCCGCGCCATCGCCTACTACGAGGACCTGCTGGCGCACGAGGAGAAGATCCTGGGTGTCATCAAGGAGGAGATGCGCGAGATCTCCAAGAAGTTTGGCGACAAGCGCCGCACCGAGATCAGCCAGGTCGAGAAGGACCTGGATGTGGAGGACCTCATCGCCGACGAGGACATGGTCGTGACCATCACCCACACCGGCTATGTGAAGCGTATTCCGGTGGCCGCCTATCGCGCCCAGAAGCGCGGCGGCAAGGGCGTATCGGGCGTCAACCTCAAAGAAGATGACGTTATCGACGAGATGTTCATCGCGTCCACGCACGAGTACGTGCTGTTCTTCTCGAGCAAGGGCAAGGTTTACCGCCTGAAGGTGCACGAGCTGCCGGTGGGCACGCGCCAGGCGCGCGGCACGGCGATCGTCAACCTGCTGCCCTTCGAGGAGGGCGAGAAGATCGCGAGCGTCATCAGCTGCCGCGAGTTCCCTGCCGACGAGTTCCTGATGTTTGCCACCAAGAGTGGCATGGTCAAGAAGACCGTGATGAGCGCTTACGATCGTAGCCGCCGTGATGGCCTGATCGCTATCAACCTGCGTGACGACGACGCGCTGCTGAACGTGCGCCGCGTGCGCGAGGGCGACAAGATTATCCTGGCCACCACCGCGGGCAAGGCGATCATGTTCTCCGAGGAGCAGGTGCGCGCCACCGG
>URBA01000324.1 GCA_900545905.1 uncultured Collinsella sp. | reverse complement strand
ATCCCATGGGTATGCACACGACAAAGGTTGCAGTGGGCGAGGGCAAGTTTGCGCTCGAGGCCCAGCTGACGGTGACGCTGCGGGGCATGGCGGTGTACGCTTGCTCGCCCGAGTTCGCGCACCTGGGCGCCACGGCGCAGGCCATTCCGCGCCCTGAGCCCGGTCGCACGGCGACGGTGAGCATCCTGGCCGTTCCGTGCCATCGAGACGAGATCCCGGCGCACGATATTGCGGCGGCGCTGGCCACGCGCTTTGGCGTGCCGGTAGTTGCAAGCACGGGTTTTCATGTGGAGAACGCGACCGCGGACGACTTGCGGCGCATGCTCGATACCACCAAGGAACTCATCGCCGCGCTCGAGGAGGCCGCAGCCCGCATTCTGCGCGCCGGCTGGGATGAGGGCGGCGCAGGCGCCGAGGTCGTGGCGGTCGATGCCGCGACCGGCGAGGCGCTTGGCCCCGTCGACCGCATCGAGGCCCATACCGGCGAGGGAATCCTGCATCAGGCATTTCTGACGCTTCTGGTCGAGGGCCAGGGCGAAGACGCGCGCCTGCTGCTCTGTCGTCGCAGTCCGCTCAAACGCCTGTGGGGCGGGGTGCTGGCCGATGGCTGTGCCGGCCATCCGCTCCCCGGGGAAGACGTCGCGGCCGCCACGGCACGTCGCATCAACGAAGAGCTTGGCATCACGCGCGAGCCCGATCAGCTCAAGCACCTCGGACACGTGGTGTACCGCGAGGACCACGGCGACGGCCGCTGCGAGTGCGAATGGTGCGAGGTGTTCGTAGCCCATGTTGAGCCGGGCGAGCTGCATATCAACCAAGAGGAGATCTCGGAAGTGCGCCGCGTGGCCCTGTCCGAGCTTAAAGGCTACCTGCAGGGTCACCCCGAGCAGCTGGCCCCCTGGCTCCGCGAGGCCCTCAGCGACCCATCCATCCGTACGGATCTCGCTATGTGAAACAAAAGACAGTCCCTTTGCCACATCCAAACCGTCACAACATTCGATGAAAATCTCGAAATCGAGGAAAAGCGTCGAATGTTGTGACGGTTTTGCCCAGAGGATCGCTTCTCATCCAAAAATCCCGCTTGACTGTATTGCCACAACACAGCGCAACGTAAGGGGTGTCCGATAACGGGCGCCCCTTTTTAAGTGGCAACGTGGCCGCGAATCCGGAGCGCCCCCAACAAGAAAGGTGGGGAGATGGAAGCGGAAAAGAAGGCGTTTAAGATCACCAAGCGCGAAATTGGCTTTGTGCTGGGTATCGTTGTCTTTTTGCTGGTGAAGTTTCTTCCTTTGGCGGAGCTGAGCTCGACGGTCGAGCTTACGGTCGGCGGTCAGACCTGTCTGGCGTTGACGCTCGCCACGGTGGTGTTCTGGGCGTGTGGCGTGGCACAGCCGGCCTTTGTGGGCCTGCTCTATTGCGCGCTGCTCGTTCTGTTCAAGGTGTGCGTGGACGACACGGGTGCCGCGAGCATCTCGGCGACGGTCGCCTCCACGTTTAGCTCGTGGACCAAAGCCACCATGTGGCTCGTCATCGGCGCCTACCTCATCGCCAGCGCGGTCAAGGAGTCGGGCCTGGGCGAGCGCATCGCCTATGCGTTTATGCTCAAGTTCGTGCGCGATGCCAAGTCGCTTATCATCTCAATCTTCGCGCTCACCTTTGTGCTGTCGCTGCTGATCCCGCATCCGTTCCCCCGCGCCTTCCTCATTCTCGCCGTCGTCTCGGTCATTGCCGAGTCCGCCGGCTACGGTGACGACGACCGCGGCAAGCTCGGCTTCCTCGTGTTTGCCGCTGCTGCCCCGGGCTCCATGTTCTTCCTGACGGGCGACTCCACGCTCAACCCGCTTGTCGCGCAGTACAGCGCCGAGGCCGGCGGCATGAGCCCGTCCTTTGTCGACTGGTTCCTGTACATGAGCGTGCCTATGCTGGTCGCGCTGCTGTGCACCCTGTTCCTGGGTCTCTTCCTCTTTAAGCCCAGCAAGGAGCTCGTCTACGATCGCGAGCAGATCGTGGCCAAGCAGGCCGCGCTCGGCAAGCTCTCCGTTAAGGAGATCCGCACCGTCGTGTGGCTTGTCATCGCCATCGCGCTGTGGCTCACCGTCTCGGGCGATTACATCGGCTGGGTGACGCTTGCCATCGGCGTCTCTCTCGCCATGCCCATCATCGGCTGTCTCTTATACACATCTCCGAGCCCA
>URBA01000323.1 GCA_900545905.1 uncultured Collinsella sp. | reverse complement strand
ACGCGGACGGCGTCGCAAGCGGCCAGACGGGCGCGCGAAAGCTCGGGGTCGACGGGACGGCCCTCGCTCGGCAGAACCTGGCAGGCAGCGTAGAAGCTGTGGAAGTCGCCGGCGAGTTCCTCGGCAAAGTGCGTCAGACGGAACGGGGCGCGGTCGCGAGCGCAGCTGGCGATGAGGTCGGTGAGCTCGTTGAGCTTACGCGAAAGGGCGAGCTCGGTCGGGTCGGTCAGCAGCGAGTAATCGACGTTCTCACCGATGGCCTTGGCGGCGACGGCCTTCATGCCCATCTCGTCAGCCTGCTCGGGCGTAACGTCGGCGGCACGGCGCAGAATGGAGCACACGCGGGCGTGAGCATACTGCACGTAATAGACCGGGTTGGAGTTGTCGCGCTTCTTGACGGCCTCGATGTCGAAGTCGACCATCTGGTTAGAGCTCTTGGAGATGAGCGTGTAGCGAGCGGCATCGGAGCCAACCTCGTCGACGAGCTCCTGCAGGGTCACCATGGTGCCCTTGCGCTTGGACATACGGACGGGCTTGCCGTTGCGCAGCAGGTTGACGAGCTGGCCCAGCAGAACCTCGAACTTGCCGGGGTAACCCAAGGCATCGCAGACGCAGCGGACGCGCTCGATGTAGCCGTGGTGGTCGGCGCCCCAGATGTCGATGACGTGGTCGACGCGCTGGAACTTATCCCAGTGATAGGCGACGTCGGAGGCAAAGTAGGTGTACTCGCCGTCGGACTTGATCAGCACGCGGTCCTTGTCGTCGCCCAGATCGGTGGAACGGAACCACAGGGCGCCGTCCTTGGTGTAGAGGTAGCCCATCTTGTCGAGCTTCTCAAAAGCGCGGTCGACGGCGGAAGTGCCGACAGTCTCGCCCTCGGTGTCCTTCACATACAGCGAGCGCTCGGAGAACCAACGATCGAAGTCGCAATTGACGGCGTGGCAGAGGTCGCGCATGTTGTCGACCATCTTTACGTAGCCGCGCTCACGGAAGCTCTCCATGCGCTCCTGAGGATCGGCGTCGACCCACTTATCGCCGTCGGTGCGCCAGAACTCAGCAGCCTCGTCGATGATGTAGTCGCCGCCGTAGGAGTCCTTGCCCAGGGTCTCGGCAAAGTTGTCTTGATACGGATGGGTCTCGGGGTGCTCGTCGTTCTCGTCGGCGACAAAGGCATCGCGGTCGGCGATCAGCAGCTTGTGAGCCTCGTCGATATCCACGCCCTGCTTGGCGATGATGTCGGCAAGCTGCATATAGCGCGTGCTGATGGAGTTGCCGAAGGTGTTCATCTGAGAGCCGTGGTCGTTGATGTAGAACTCACGCTGGATGTCGTAACCGGCGTGGTCCATAACACGGCAGAGGGAGTCGCCCAGCGCGGCCCAGCGGCCATGGCCGATGTGCATGGGGCCGACGGGGTTGGCGGAAACGAACTCGACCTGGGTCTTCAGGCCGCCGCCGACGTTGGACTTAGCGAAGTCCATACCCTTCTCGCGGGCCTCGCCAAAGATGGCGTTCTTGACGGCAACGGAGAGGTAGAAGTTGATGAAGCCAGGGCCGGCGATCTCGACCTTCTCGATCGCGGGATCCTCGGGCATATGGGCAACGATGGCCTCGGCGATTTTGCGCGGGGCACAGTGAGCCAGCTTGGCGGACTTCAAGGCCATGGTAGAGGTCCACTCGCCATGAGAAGTGTCAGCCGGTCGCTCGATAGCGCAATCGTCAAGTTCAAATGCGGAAAGGTCGCCGGCCTCCTGGGCCGCAGCAAGCGCAGCGCGTACCAGCTCTTCAATCTTCTCGGGCATAGATCCTCCTTGTGTTAAAGCCCCCGAGCTCTTGGTCACTCGTAGGGCAAAAGCCAGAGTTTGTAGCACTCTATCACAAGCGACGCACACTGTCGCAGGGTAAAGCTAATAGATATTGCATATGCACAAAAATGACTACCGCTCCTGCGCGGCAGTACAAAGTTGGCGGTTTGCCTGCAGATTATGCACGCGTTGGAACTGCATAAACGTTGGAACTGCATAAACATATGAATGGGTGGTGTATTTTATCGAATACTCTTACCTATCGGAGTTGTGTGCTTTTCCTGCATAAAGTAAGGGTTTACGCACGTCAGCGTGGTATTCTAAACATACGTGAATTCGTATAAGTTGGAGGTAGCATGTTCTCAATCGGTCAACACGTCATTCATCCGGG
>URBA01000322.1 GCA_900545905.1 uncultured Collinsella sp. | reverse complement strand
GCTATACGCCGTTTTGCCTCATCACGCTGGCAAACGACGGCGGCGCCGTGCTGTTCTTTGCCGTATGGGCCATCGCCATCATTGGCATCGCGCTCGAGTGCTTTATGCGCGAGCGCCAGCCGCACTGGGTAAGCGGCCTGGTCTATCTGCTGATGGGCTGGCTCGTCGTCTTTAAGCTGCCCGCACTCGTGGCGCTGCTGAATCCCGTCGCGCTGGCGCTGCTCGCCGTCGGCGGCGTGTGCTACACCGTGGGCGTACCGTTCTACATCGCCAAAAACGTGCGTTACCTGCACAGCGTGTTTCACCTGTGGGTGCTCGCCGGTAGCATCTTCCAGTTCATGGCGGTGATCCTCTTCGTAATCTAACGACCGAGCCCGTGCCCGCGGATCCACCCAGGTGGCCGTCGGGCGCAACCGCCTTATCCGCCAACTACGTCTCCTGCCAACGTCCCGAATCTTGGAGGTTCGAGAAACTCCCGATGGACATAACCATCTCCCTTATCACCACCCTCGTTTTGACCCTCATCAACGGCTACTTCTCCATGTCCGAGATGGCGCTCACCACGGCAAAGCGCGCCGTGCTGGAGCACGAGGCCGAGGAAGGCGACAAACGCGCCGAGCGTGCCATTAAGCTGGCTGCCGACTCCGACCAGCTGCTCGCCACCATCCAGGTCGCCATCACGCTCGTGGGCTTCGCCTCGTCCGCCGTCGCCTCGACGAGTCTGTCCGACCCGCTCGCCACGTGGCTCATGAGCTTTGGCATCGCGCCGCTCTCCGCCATCGCGCGCGGCCTGGCGCCGGTCATCATCACCGTCGCGGTCGCCTTCGTATCCATCGTGATCGGCGAGCTCGTCCCCAAGCGCATCGGCCTGGCCAATGCCGAGGGCGTGTCCAAGCAGGTCGTGGGCCCGCTTTCCGTGTTCCAGAAGATCGCCCGTCCGCTCGTGTGGCTGACTGGCGCTTGCTCCGATGGCCTGGCCCGCATCCTGCGTATCAAGAGTGCCGACGACCGTCAGAACGTCTCGGAAGAAGAGATCAAGTACATGGTCTCGGAGCAGGACGACCTGCTCGACGAGGAAAAGCGCATGATCCACGAGATCTTTGACCTGGGCGACACCGTTGCCCGCGAGGTCATGGTGCCGCGCGTGGACACCACCATGTGCGAGGACGACGAGACGGTCGCCGACGTGCTGTCCACCATGCGCCAGACCGGCTTCAGCCGCATCCCCGTCTATCACGAGGATCCCGACAACGTCGCCGGCATTGCGCACATCAAGGACCTGATTCAGCCCGCGCTCGACGGCAAGGGCGACCAGCCCATCGCCGGCTTTTTGCGCGACGCCACCTTTGTGCCCGACACCAAGGACATCCTGCCGCTGCTGTCCGAGATGCAGACCTCGCACGACCAGATCGTGGTGGTCGTGGACGAGTACGGCGGCACGGCCGGCATTATCACCATCGAGGATATCGTCGAGGAGATCGTCGGCGAGATCGAGGACGAGTTCGACCCCGACAACAAGTATCTCACGCGCCTTTCGCGCCGCGAGTGGCTCGTTGATGGGCGTTTTTCGTGCGATGACGCGATTGAGCTTGGTTGGCCGCTCGAGGAAAGCGATGATTATGAGACCATCGCCGGCTGGATTTTGGAGCTTTGCGACTCGGTGCCCGACATCGGAGAGGTGTTTGAGGTCGCGGGGTACAAGTTTAAAGTGCAGTCGATGCGTGGCCAGCGCATCTCGCTCATTCGCGTGATCGCTCCGGCCGAAACCGATAAGAAGGATTCCGAGTCTTCGGTAGACGAGCCGACGACGTCGGGTGCGGGTTCCGCGAATCCGCACGACGGCGACGAGTAGGACAAGGAAGAGTAGGGGAGAGTTATGGCAGGCCTGTTCAACATCCTTAAGGTCACCGTCAGCGAGGACAAGATTTGCGCGCACGTGCTGGTGAACCCCGGCATGCCGCTCATGACCTCGGAGGATATCGAGGCCACGGCGCGCGTGTACTATCTGGTGCCGGCGATTGCCAAGCATCTGTGCCTGGGCGATTCCGGCCGCGAGTTCCAGGATTGCATGGGTCAGACCGAGCTCTGCCACCTGCTGGAGCACGTGTCGGTCGAGCTGATGAACGAGACCGGCCTTGCCGGCAATATCTCGTGCGGCCGCACCCGCGTGAGCGAGCATGACGAGCGCGTCTTTGAGATTG
>URBA01000321.1 GCA_900545905.1 uncultured Collinsella sp. | reverse complement strand
TGGTGGCGTCCTCCTTGTCTGCCGATGACATCACGGCGCCGCATGCTGTTGGGGTACTGATTGCGCTGGCGGCGGATGTCTCTGTGTACTGTGCGGCTTATGCCTCCGTTCATCGCTTATGGCCGTTGCTCGGCCGTGCCCCAACGGGTCCCTTACTTATAGATATGCCCCAGTTTGTGCCGTTCGGGAGTCTCGAAAGGTGGGCCATGTGTCCCATGTTTGCGTTGACATGGCCTATCGTGTGCCATAGAAATCCGCGATGGCCAGGTGCGCTGACGCTCGCGTACTTATGGGCTAGACTTAGCACCATTACGTGATCGATGCGGTCGGCCGACGTCGGCCGCCCGACCGATATATATGACTTGAAGGTGCGTGTGCGTATGAGCCAAGAGATGATGGATAAAACCTGTCGCGGTTTTGCCGAGGCGCTGGCCGCGCGCGAGCCAGTTCCCGGTGGTGGCAGCGCGAGCGCTTTTGTGGGCGCGCTGGGCGCCTCGCTGTGCGGAATGGTTGCCCGCTACGGTGCGACCAATCCCGCGCTTGCTGATCGTGCGGATGACCTGACGCGTGCGTTTGCCCAGGCAGACGAGTTGGCGCAGGAACTAGTGGGCCTGGTTGCCGAGGATGTGCGTGCGTACGGCCAGGTGTCTGCGGCATACGGTATTCCGCGCGAGGACCCGGCTCGACCGGCTGCGATTCAGGACGCGTTGCACGTGGCGGCCATGCCGCCGTATCGGATCATGGATGCCTGCGGGCGCGCGCTGGCGCTGCTCGAGGACATGGCCGATAAGGGCTCGCGCCAGCTGTTGTCCGACGTGGCCTGCGGCGCCGTGTTCTGCCGCGCTGCCATGCAGGGTGCGAGCCTGACGCTCTTTGCGAACACCACGTCTATGAAAGATCGCGTTCGTGCTGAGGAGCTCGAGACGGCGTGTGATGAGTTGCTCGACACATGGTTGCCGCGCGCCGATGCGCTGGCGCGCCGCGCCTCCGACGCTGCAAGGAAGAGAGGATAGCCATGGCTGAACTGCTGAAGGGTGCTCCCGTTGCTCGCGCTTTGACTGAGGAACTTGCTGCTCGCTGCGCAGTCCTGCGCGAGCGGGGCGTTGTTCCGACGTTGGCTATCGTGCGTGTGGGTGAACGCGAGGACGACCTATCCTACGAGCGCGGTGCGCTCAAGCGCTGCGAAAAGGTTGGCATTGAGGCTCGCCGCGTTTTGCTTCCTGCCGATGTTTCGCAGGACGAGCTGTTGACGGCCGTCGAGGACATCAATACCGATTCGGCTGTTCATGGCTGTCTGATGTTCCGCCCGCTGCCCGCCGGCCTTGACGAGGACGCGGTTGCCTCGGCACTCGATCCCGCCAAGGACGTTGACTCCATGACGCCGGCTTCGCTGCTCACCACGCTTTCGGGGCGCGGCGAGGGTTTTGCCCCCTGCACAGCCGAAGCCGTGCTTGCTTTGCTGGATCATTACGGCGTTGAGCTGGATGGAGCTAAGGTTGCTGTGGTCGGTCGGTCTCTGGTGATTGGCCGTCCCGTTGCCGCCATGCTTACGGCGAGCAATGCGACCGTGACGACGTGCCATACGCATACGCACGACCTTGCTGCCGAGTGCCGTGCTGCCGACATTGTGGTTGCCGCCGTTGGACGCGCACGTACGATTGGCGTGGATGCGGTTCGCGAGGGCCAGACGATCATCGATGTTGGCATTAATTGGGACGAGGCCGCTGGCAAGCTGGTGGGTGACGTCGATTCTGATGCTGCGGAGCCGGTCGTTAACGCCATCACGCCCGTGCCGGGCGGCGTGGGCGCTGTGACGACGGCGATCCTCGCCAAACACGTGATCGAAGCGGCCGAGCGCGCATCGAAATAGGCGTTTTGGGCTGCTTGAGGGGTTAGTTCTATACCCCGTGGACAAAAAATGCCAAATATGAGTACTGTTGCCAAGATAGTCACATATATTTTAGGTCAAATAGGCTCTCTAACGATATTTATTATCGATAGAGAGCCTATTTTATTGGACCTATGAGGAATTACATCATCTAATTTTTGAACAAATGTAGACTTTCGACACCCATACGTAGCAAAATTGCTGTTACTAAATTGGTGACAGTACTCATATTTGGCATTTTTTGACCACAGGGGTTGCCAGCGCCGCGGTTTCGCCCTTTCTGCGCCGAAGCGATACACTGTTATCGTTTGATTTCTTC
>URBA01000320.1 GCA_900545905.1 uncultured Collinsella sp. | reverse complement strand
TCTAGCTTCGTCGGCAGCGTCAGATGTGTATAAGAGACAGGCGCCTGACTATCGCGCGTGCCTTGGTTGGTTCGCCTCAGATATTGATCATGGATGACTCCGCGTCGGCGCTCGACTTTAAGACCGACGCGGCGCTTCGCCATGCCATTCGCGAGCGCAGCATGCGCGGTGCCGCCAAGGGCGGGCTGCCGCTGACCACGGTGATTGTGAGCCAGCGCGTTTCGACCGTGCGCGATGCCGACGTGATCTGCGTGCTCGACCACGGCTCGGTTGCCGGCCTGGGCACACATGACGAGCTCTATGCGACCTGTCGGCTCTATCGCGAGATTTGCCAGTCGCAGCTGCGCCGCGAGGAGCTTGAGGGCCAGCGGGGGAGCACAGCGCCCGCGCCCACTCCGGCGCCCGCGTCCACCCTAAGCCCCGCGTCCGCCCCGACTGCCCCGGCATCCATTTGCGCAAAGGAGGGCTGCTAAATGAATCCGTACACTTCCTCCGGTTCGGTCGCCACGATGACGGCCAACGTGTCCGGTAACGATAACCTCAACGACCTGGGCGACGGTCCGCGCCAGCCCGGCTACCCCGAGCGCTATCCCGTGGGCGCGGTGACCCGCCGCCTGCTGGGCTATGTTCGCCCGCACCGCGTCTCGTTTACGGCGTCGTTTGTGAGCGCCGCCGTTTCGGTGATCTTGCAGCTCTACACGCCCATTCTCATTGGTGAGGGCATCGATCTTATCGTCGCCGCCGGGCGGGTGGACTTCGATGCGCTGCTGCCACTCGTTACCAAACTCGCGCTCGTTGTGGTGGGCGCCGCGGCCTTCCAGTGGCTGCAGGGCTACTGCGTCAACCGCTTGTCCTACGAGACGGTGCGTGACATGCGCGTGGAGGCGAGCGACAAGCTCAGCCGCATGCCGCTCAGCTTTATCGACAGCCACGCCCACGGCGACCTTATGAGCCGCGTGGTCAACGACGTCGATCAGGTGGGCGACGGTCTGCTGCAGGGCTTCACGCAGCTCTTCACCGGTGTTATTACCATCGTGGGCACGCTCGCGTTTATGCTTTCCATCAACCTGACCATGACGCTCGTGGTGGTGCTCGTCACGCCGCTTTCCATTTTTGCAGCCGGTGCTATTGCCAAGCTTTCCAACAAGAGTTTTACGGCCCAGCAGCGTATTCAGGGTCAACTGGGCGGTCATATCGAGGAGTATGTGGGTGAACAAAAGCTGGTGGATGCGTTTGCCTATGGCCCCAACGCGCAGCTGCGCTTTGATGCCCTCAACGCCGAGCTCTATACGGCAGGTGAGCGCGCGCAGTTTATGGGTTCGCTCTCCAACCCCGGCACGCGTTTTATCAACAACATCATCTACGCCGTGGTCGCCGTGATCGGCTGCGTGGGCGTGATCACGGGTGTGCCGGCGGCGCTTACGGTGGGCGGCGTGCAGATTTTCCTGTCCTATGCCAACCAGTACACCAAGCCGTTCAACGAGGTTACCAACGTCATTACGCAGATCCAGACCGCGTACGCCTCGGCGCGTCGCATGTTCGCGCTGCTCGATGCACGCGAGCAGGAGCCCGATGCGGCGGATGCCGTGGAACTTGCCACCCCGCAGGGTGAGGTGACCCTTGAGCATGTGGACTTTAGCTACGTGCCCGACCGCAAACTGCTGCAGGACATCTGCATCGAGGCTAAGCCCGGCATGCGCTTTGCCCTGGTCGGTCCCACGGGCTGCGGAAAGACAACGCTCATCAATCTGCTGCTGCGTTTTTACGATATCGATGCCGGCCGCATCATGGTCGATGGCCGGTCTTCGCGTGACTACACGCGTGCAAGCCTGCGCCGCGCCTTTGGCATGGTGCTGCAGGATACGTGGCTGTTCGAGGGCACGGTGGCGGACAACATCGCTTACGGTTGCCCAGGAGCTACGCGCGAGCAGGTCATCGAAGCCGCCAAGCGCGCGCACGCGCACAAGTTTATCGTGCAGCTGCCAGGCGGCTACGACACGGTGATTGGCGAGGACGGCGGCACGTTTAGTCAGGGCCAAAAGCAGCTGCTGTGCATCGCGCGCGTCATGCTCACCGACCCGGCGATTCTGCTACTGGACGAGGCGACCTCGAGCATCGATACCCGCACCGAGCTGCAGGTTCAGGCGGCATTCGACGAGCTCATGGCCGGCCGCACAAGCTTTGTCGTGGCGCACCGCCTGAGCACCATCCGCAACGCCGATTGCA
>URBA01000319.1 GCA_900545905.1 uncultured Collinsella sp. | reverse complement strand
TCGTATAAGTTGGAGGTAGCATGTTCT
Source organism: uncultured Collinsella sp. (assembly GCA_900545905.1). Lineage (GTDB taxonomy): Bacteria > Actinomycetota > Coriobacteriia > Coriobacteriales > Coriobacteriaceae > Collinsella. The sequence continues at coordinate 2,203 of URBA01000319.1, read as the reverse complement.
CAATCGGTCAACACGTCATTCATCCGGGTCAGGGAGTCTGCACCGTCGTCGGTTTTAGGGACGACACGCCGCAGCCCATGCTGTTGCTCGAGACCAAGCAGGGACATGCGCAGACGATTCTCATGTACCCCGTGGCGCAGGCCGACCGTTTGCATGCCGCCATCTCCCAGCAAGATGCCGAACACCTGCTGAGCCACTACGACGAGTTGGAGTGCGACACCTTTACCGAGCGCAACAGCTCGCTGGAGGAGACGCACTTTAAGCAGCAGCTCAAGCTGGGTGCGCCCGAGACGGTCCGCGTGGCGAAAACCATGATGCACCGTATTCGCCAGGCCGAGGAAGCAGATAAAAAGCCAAGCTCTTACTACATGCGCGTACTCAAGGAAGCCAAGCGCCGCTCCATCGAGGAGTTCGCCGTGGCCCTGGGCGTCACCGAGGAGGACGCCGAAGCCCGCCTAGCCCAAGCCGCCCTCAACTAACCCATCCGCGCCAAAAACCACCACAAAGGGAACAGGCACCTTTGTGGTGGTTTTCTTGTTCTAGTAGTATTCATTCTTATCGATACCCACGAGCACAAGGAGTCTCTTATGGCAGAGCCGCTTACCGCCGGAATCACCCGCGACCGCGCGTTCGAACTGCTCAATGAGCACAACAAGGACCCGTTCCATATCGCCCATGGCGAGACGGTCGAGGGCACTATGCGCTACTTTGCGCGCGAGTTCGACCCCGAGAACGAGGAGTTTTGGGGCATCGTCGGTCTGCTGCACGACTTGGATTGGGAGGAGCATGAGGATGACCCCATGAACCACACCATCTATGCCGCCGAGATTCTTGAGGGCGAGGGCGCATCGCCCGAGCTCATTCGCGCCATCCAGACGCACACGTCGGACTTCAACACCTCGCTGCCCAAACCCGAGCTGCAGATGGAAAAGATCCTGTTTGCCTGCGATGAGCTCACCGGCCTGATCGGCGCTGCAGTCATCATGCGCCCGAGCAAGAGCGTTATGGACTTTACGACCAAGTCGCTCAAGAAGAAGTTCAAGGACAAGCGCTTTGCCGCCGGCTGCTCGCGCGACGTGATTACGCAGGGCGCCGAGATGCTGGGCTGGGAGCTCCCCGAGCTCTTCGACCGTACCATCGCGGCCATGCAGTCCTTCGCGCCCGACCGCGACACCTTCCAGGCCTAACCGCCCACGCCACCTATAACCACCACAAAGGGGACAAGCACTTTTGTGGTGGTTTTTCGTTTGCGAGGGGTTTAGGGACGGACCTGACCGGTGCCGCGGAGCTTGTATTTATAGGTGGTGAGGGCCTCGGCGGCAAAGGGGCCGCGGGCATGGAGTTTTTGGGTCGAGATGCCAATCTCGGCGCCCAGGCCAAACTCGCCGCCGTCGGTAAAGCGCGTGCTGGCGTTGGCATACACGGCCGAGGCATCGATCTCATCCAGGAAGCGCTCGCAAGCGTCCACGTCCTCGGCAACGATGGCCTCGGAATGCATGGTGCCATAGCGGTTGATGTGCGCGATGGCCTCGTCCTCGTTCGCCACGACCTTCACGCTCATCTCGAGCGCCAGATACTCGCGGCCCCAGTCCTCCTCAGTCGCGGCAACATAGTCGTCGCCCTCGGCAAGACCGGCATCGGCGCATACGGCGCACGTGGCCTCGTCACCGTGAATCAGCACACCGTGGTCGTGCAGCACGGCCAGGGCCGCCGGCAAAAACGAATCTGCCACGGCGCGGTCGAGCAGCAGCGACTCGGCGGCATTACACACACCCACGCGCTGGGTCTTGGCATTGACGATAATGTTGAGCGCCTTATCAAAGTCGGCGGATTCATGCACGTAGATGTGGCAGTTGCCCGTACCCGTCTCGATCACCGGTACGAGCGACTCGCGCACGCAGCGCTGGATCAGGCCCGCACCGCCACGCGGAATGAGCACATCGACGATGCCACGAAGCTTCATGAGCTCGCCGGTTGCCTCGCGGTCGGTAGACTCGATCATCGAGACGGCTTCGCGCGGGAAACCCTGGGCCTCAAGCGCATCGGCCAGCAGCTCGGCAATCATGGCGCACGAGTGATACGCCAGCGAACCGCCGCGCAGAATGCAGGCGTTGCCGGTGCGGATGCAGATGCCCGCGGCGTCGGCCGTCACGTTGGGGCGCGCCTCGTAAACCATGGCAACCAGACCCTGTCTCTTATACAC
>URBA01000318.1 GCA_900545905.1 uncultured Collinsella sp. | reverse complement strand
GTGCCGTACCTGGCCCTGCGCCGCCGCGATGGCGAGGGCGAGAACGCGCCGCTCGTGCCGCGCCTGACGTCCGCCTCGCAGATCGAGGCGTATTCGACGTGCCCGCTGTGCTGGTTCGTGTCGTATCGCGTGAAGCCCCAGTCCATCGACGCGGGCTTTGGAAATATGGAGAAGGGCAACTTTGTCCACGATGTGCTGGAGCACCTGCATGCCCGCCTGCCCCAGGAGGGCATGGAGCGCGTGACGCCCGAGAATCTGCCGCGCGCTCAGGAGCTGCTGCACGAGGTCTTTGACGAGACGTTGGCCGAGCACGCCGGCAAGCGAGGCACGGAGGGCCCGCTGGTGCCGCTCTCTGCGGTAGAGGAGCGCCAGGTGGCCGAGATTTTGCCGCAGCTGGAGGGCGTGCTTGCCTACGAGTCCGAGGCGCTCGCGCCCTTCGCGCCGCGCTACCTGGAGTTTGCGTTCAACGAGCTCCAGGTCGAGTATGCCGGTTGGCCGCTTGGCGGGCGCATCGACCGCGTGGACGTGGACGCCGAGAATCGTGCCGTGGTGATCGACTACAAGCATCGCACGGGCGTTGAGGAATTTAAGCTCGCCGACCCTACGGTGCGCGATGAGGAATCGGGCACGGCGCCCATCGACGACCCGCGGTGGCTACCGCCCCATACCCAGACGCTTATCTATGCACAGGCTATGCGCCGGGCGCTGGATTTGGACACCCGCGCGGCGCTCTACTTTTCGACCAAGGGCGGCAAGCCGGCGTTGCGAGGCGCCGCGAGCGCCGAGCTGCTCGAGGAAGAGCGCGGCGACGGCCGCATCCCAGGCCTTAAGAAGGGCTTTCCCGGCGAGGGCGGCAACATGGACTTCGATGCGCTGCTCGATCGCGTGGAGACCGGCATTGCCGAGCGTCTGCGCGAGCTCGAGGCAGGCAACGTTGCCGCCGTCGACCCGGCGTCGGCTCAGGCCGCGCATGCGCGCTGCTCGTATAACCACGAAGGTACGTTTGTAAGGAGGGACGTGTAGACCATGGATCTTTCGACTTTGATGCCGCAACAACTGCAAGTCGTCAAAACGCTCGACCGCCCGCTGTTTGTCTCGGCGGGCGCCGGTTCGGGCAAGACCTTTACCCTCACGCGCCGCATCGTCTATGCGCTCTCGCCCGAATCCGGTCCGTTTGTCGAGCATCTGGATCAGGTGCTCGCCATTACCTTTACCAAAGATGCCGCGGCCGAGATTCGCGACCGCGTGCGTCGCGCGCTTATCGAAGAGGGTATGGACGAGGAGGCCCTGACCGTCGACGACGCTTGGATCTCGACCATTCACGGCATGTGTTCGCGCATCCTGCGCGCGCATGCGTTGGAGCTGGGCATCGATCCCGAGTTCACGGTGCTTACCGATACCGATGAGCTTATGGATCAGGCTGTTGAGCATGTGCTGGCCCGAGCGACGGCACCCGATGCCGCCCCCGAGCTCGCCGCTTCGCTTAAAAGCCTCTACGCCTGGTATCCCATGGCGGGCGAGGGCGGCCCCTTTGGCGCCGGCACCACCATCAAGGGCCTGGTGCGCGAGCTGCTGGAGCTGTCGAGCCAGCTGCCGGGCGGTATGGACGACGTGCGCGTGGCGCGCGGCCAGGCCGATACCTCGGCACTCGCCGATGCCTATCGTGCGGCGCTGGGCGCAAGCAAGGCCGCGACCGAGAAAGCGCAGGTGGCACTCGATGCCATCGACGCGTTTGAGGCGAGCGGCAAAACCATGGAGGATGTGGCGCGACTCATGATGTCGTGCAGCATGCCTCGGGCGAGCAAGGCGTTTCCTAAGGAGCAGGTGGAGCTGCTCAAGGCCGAGGCCGCCGATGCATTTATCAATATCGTGCTTGCCTGCGGCGGTCCGGCGCTCGATGCGCTGGTGGGGCTTGCTCGTGCTGTGGAGGCGGAATACCGCGCGCTCAAGGCTGACCAGTCCGCGCTTGATAACAACGACCTGCTGCGCATGGCGTACGAGGCGCTGCGCGATTATCCCGCCATCCGAGCGGCCTATGAGGGTCGCTTTAAGATGGTCATGATCGATGAGTTCCAGGATACCGACCAGATGCAGGTCGACCTGATCCGTTACCTGACCGGCGCGGGGGAGCGCGCGCTGTGTACCGTGGGCGATGCGCAGCAGTCAATCTATCGCTTCCGCGGCGCCGAGGTCGAGGTGTTCCGTCGCCAGGAGCGCAAGGTGGGCTCGTCTGCCGCGCCCGAGGCGACTGCCGTGAC
>URBA01000317.1 GCA_900545905.1 uncultured Collinsella sp. | reverse complement strand
GCTCCGCGCATCTGGTGGTGTTCCCCATGTGCGCCATGCCGCTCGTGCTGCTGGCTGCCTCGCGCATGGTGTCGTTCGTCAAGAACTACTTCCTCGAGTACGACGGTCACGACGACGAGCCCAAACCGTACCTGGGATTCTTCTTCCAGAGCACGGGTATGGGCCTGATCCTTTCGCTTGTTACTTACCTGTGCGCGCAGCTGGTGCGCACTGCCGCGTTCCCCGATGCCACCATGTTTGAGGAGCAGCTCTTTACCGGCTGCTTTAACATCGCTGCCGTCATTTGCCTGGTTGGCAACATGAGCGCTGTGATTTATCTGATGATGCTGTTCTGGCGCGATGAGCACGACCTCAATACGTCGGGTACTGCCATGAACGTCATCGCCGTCATGATCTCGTGTGTGGCGTACTGCATCGCCGCGGTGCTGCTCACCATGTCGGTCATGGGGTAGGTGGTCGCGTGCAAAATACGAAGCAAAAGCCGAGCATCAAGCAAAAGCTGACCATCGCCGCCATCTTTGGCGCCATGGGCCCCGGTCTGCTGGCGGCACTTTCGGGCAATGACGCCGGCGGCATCGCCACGTATTCCAGCGCGGGCGCCAGCTATGGCTATAAGATGCTCTGGATGCTTCCCGTCATGACCGTGCTGCTTATCGTGACGCAGGAGACCGCGGCGCGCTGCGGATGCGTCACGGGTAAGGGCCTGGCGTCGCTCATTCGCGAGCGCTTTGGCGTGCGCAAGAGCGTGCTGGCCATGGCGGCGCTGTTGATCGCCAACACGGCGGTGACCATCTCGGAGTTCGCGGGTATCGCGAGTGGCCTTGCTCTGTTTGGCGTTCCGGCGAGCATCTCGGTGCCGCTCGTGGCGCTGCTGGTGTGGATGCTTACCATGTCGGGCAGTTTCCAGCGCATCGAGAAGATTTTGCTGCTGGTAAGCTGCGTGTTCGTGACCTACATCGTCGCCGCGTTTATGGCCGGCCCCAACTGGGGCGAGGTCGCGGTCGACTTGGTCGTCCCCAATATTCAGAACGATCCCAGCTACGTGTCGCTCGTGGTCGCAACGATCGGTACTACCATCGCACCGTGGATGATCTTCTTGGCTCAGAACAACGTGGTCGATAAGAATGCGGGCGAGGACGACATCGTGCTGCAGCGTATTGATACCGTGAGCGGCTCGATCGCCGCTGATATCATTGCTGGCTTCATTATCATCACGACCGGTACGGTGCTGTTTCCGGCGGGTATTCAGATTAGCGATGCCGCCGATGCCGCCCGCGCGCTGGAGCCCATCGCGGGTCAGTGGTCCACGGTGTTGTTTGCCTCAGGTCTGGTCGCGGCGAGCTTCTTGGCCGCCTGCGTGCTGCCGGGCGTTACGTCGAGTGCTATCTGCGAGGCATTTGGTTGGGAGCGCGGCGCCGACCGCAGCTGGGACGAGGCCCCGGTTTACCGCGGCATCATTACGGCTATCATTGGCATCTCTGCCGTGTTGGTGCTCATGCCTGGCGTCGATTTGTTCCAGATTATGATGACCTCGCAGGTCATCAACGGCGTGCTGCTGCCCGTAGTCTTGGTATTCCAGGTGGTTATCGCGGCGGATCGCCACATTATGGGCGCCAACCGCAACGGCCGCGTATGGAACGTGCTCACTTGGGCGACTATCGGCGTGATTACGGTGCTGACGGTCGTCATGTTTGCGCTGCAAGCGATGGGCTACAGTGCTTAACGCTCACTTTTGGTTCTTAACAGGCCGCCGCCATGGGCTGCGGCCTGTATTTTGTCTGCTATAGAGTGTTAGTTATATGGCAGTGGGCAAAAAATGCCAAATATGAGTACTGTTGCTAAGTGAATAGCATTTACATCCAAGAAGATAATGAACATAACCCATAGTATGTTCATTAAATTGGCTCCAATACGCCTTAAACCAGTCAGGTTGGCTGCTTTAGGGGGTTGTAGGGGATGCTCGGACGTCTTTTTGGGTGGTTTTGCCTGCGACTAAAATGGTAACAGTACTCATATTTGCCCTTTTTTGCCCACGGACCTTTGAGGTCGCGGCGAAAAGGGCTTGTTTTGATTGTTTGGGGCAGGCGCGAGGCGCGGAAACGATGTCTGGAGCGGCGGAGCGGCTTGGAATTCATCCGCAGAGGTCTTCATTGGCCGCGCCAGGAGTGCCTCCAGGTGCCGGTAGTTAAGGAGCGCCCCTAACTGCCGCAGGGGGCGTCGGCCACGGCCGACGCCCCCTGCGGGTGTAAACAGATTTTGCTGCGCGTTACTTGTC
>URBA01000316.1 GCA_900545905.1 uncultured Collinsella sp. | reverse complement strand
CCTCACTGGGCTCGGGAACCGTGGTCTGGACCTCCTTGAGGGTGTCCATGATGTCGTCGTAGGAGATATCAAGCGAGCGCAGCGCCTCGGCAGCGATGCCCTCGTCCTCCTTGGCGAGTGCGAGCAGCAGGTGCTCGGTGCCCACCTTATTTGAGTGCAGATCGAGCGCCTCCTGTTTGGCCATCGACATGACCTTGCGCGCTCGATCGGTAAATCTATCTAACATGCTCGTTTCCTTACATGAGTTCATCGAAATCAAAACGCCCGCCCGTCGGCGGCGCTTTTGTCTCTTTACCCACAGGTTGTCTATGTTAACAGCTGGAGGAATATCTATAAACCCGGCTCACATGAATGCAGGTTATGACCGCATCGCGGGACTCACCGCGCGATGCGCGACAGGCGCCCCGCAAGAGAAACCCTAGGCGTCTTTCACCACGTCGGGACTCGTCGCACGCGATGCGCGATAGGCATCGGCCTCCTTGGAGACGCGTTCGAGCAGCTCGGATGTATCGACGCCCTCGACTTGCGCGACCGTTTCCACCGTCTGCATGGCGACCGCCCTCAGGTACGCGCACGCGCTGTCCCCCGGCTGCTCGAGGTCTATCTCCTCGCCGCCCTCCCGGGCAAAGCCGACCGCCATCACAAAGCCCATGATGCCCGAGACCAGAAAGCCCACCGCAAAGCTCGAATCTGCCTTGAGCTCTTCTCCGTCGGGGTGGACGATCTCTCTCACGCGGTCGATGATGATCGTATGGATGCCCTGCACGACCTGCTCGGCGGCACCCGCCCTCATGGTGATGACGATGCGCCGCAGCAGGCAGCGGACGTCGCGCCGGTCGAACGCCGAAAGGTCGCCCTCGCTCGAAAAATGCCAGAGGGCATCGGTGATGAGCTCGTTATCCTGCAGCAGCTGGGCTATGGCGATGGCGACGAGTTCATCGAAATCGTGAAAATAGTAGTAAAACGTTCCGCGATTGCACTGGGCGGCGCGGGTCACCTCGCCAACCGACAGCTCGAAGATGCTGTTGTTCTCGATGAGCTCCCAAAACGCCTCGATGATACGGGTGCGTGCATCGGGCGCATCGGCGTCCTTACGCGGTCTCGCCATGCGCCTCACCGCACCCCTGCGCCTTGGCGTTCATGATGAGCATCTGAAGACGGTTCTCCACGTTGGCGAAGCTCACGTCGGGATCGTAGTCGAGCGGCAGGAACTGCGCCGTGGGATACTGCTCCTTGAGCGCATGGATGAGCCCGCGCCCCACGACATGGTTGGGCAGACACCCGAACGGCTGCAGGATCACGAAGTTGCGGCAGCCGCGCTTGGCGTGCTCGAGAATCTCCGCCGGAATCAGCACGCCCTCGCCCGCATCGAACGTATGGTGCAGGATCTTATCGCTCGCGCGCACGAGCTCGGGCATGCGCGTCGGCGGCTCGTAGAGCGGGCTCGCCGCGCCCAGGCGGTCGCAACGGTCGTGCGCGAGCTCGAACAGGTTGTCCGCCGTGGCGTACCAGGCCTTTTCGGGCAGCGACAGGTCGACGTGGAACTCGCGCGACTGCGCATGCTTGTAGAAATAGGTCTTGCGGATCACGTCGGTCATGCGCGCCTCGATAATCTCGAAGCCGTTCCGTTCAAGATACGCCTCAATGTCGCGATTAGCGCCAGGATGGAAGTTGAGCAGGTATTCGCCCACGATGAGCACCGTCGGGCGCGGGTTGCTTCGGTCGTACTCCACGTTGTTCATAAGCGAAATCGCATGTTTGAACCCACGCTTCGCGCCAGCAACGCCATGACGCTCGATGCCTTCCATAATCGCGTCGATGCCCGCCCCGAATGCCGCATCAGCAGCGCCCGGCTCAAGCTCATAGGGGCGAATACGGCGCAAGAGCGCCTCGAGCGCGTCAATCATGGGCAGGCCCATGGCGATGCGAATCGCGCTCGCGAGATTCATGCGAAAGCCTGGATGGATATTATGCGCGTCAGCATCGTCGTTCGTGATAATGGGGACATGCTCATACCCCGCATCGTCGAGCGCTTTGCGCAACAGCGCCGCATAGTGGGTAAGGCGGCAATCGCCGATGTATTTTCCCGTGCCAATAGCGACATCAGCATCGTCGTATTGACCGCTTTCGAGCGCGGCGAGCGCTTCACCGATTACGATTTGGGCCGGGAAGCATATGTCGTTGTGCACGTATCGCTTGCCAAGCTCGATAGCGCGTTCGCGGCCCAAATCGAGAGGAACGGCACGCACGCCCTGCTTGCAAAACACCGAGCTCATGAGCCTGCAGAACGCGTGCGAGG
>URBA01000315.1 GCA_900545905.1 uncultured Collinsella sp. | reverse complement strand
GAGTTGGTGAGCATCACCTTGGAATACGAACTCGTCAGACGGTCGATAAGCCCCTGGCTCATGCGGCGCAGGCGCACGATTGCGGCCAGATCCGTATCGGTCAGGATGATATCGGCGACCTCCTTGGCGATGTCGCTTCCGCCGCCCATCGCCAGGCCCACATCGGCCAGGCCCAGCGCCGGCGAATCGTTGACGCCGTCGCCCACCATGGCAACGTGGCGCCCCTCGCCCTTAATGCGCTCAACATACGCGTACTTGTCCTCGGGCAGCAGTTCGGCCTTAAACTCGTCGACGCCTGCCTCGCGAGCAATGCGCTCGGCCGTGCGTTCCGAGTCGCCCGTGAGCATGACCACGTGCTTAACGCCCAACGCGTGCAAGTCGGCGATGGCCTCACGCACACCAGGTTTGAGCGGATCCTCGATACCGAGCACGCCCACAACGGTGCCGTCCACCGCCAGATACAGCAGCGACAGGCCCTGCATCTGGGACTCGATGCGCTCCTTAATGTCGGACTCGAGCTGCGCGCCCTCGTCCTCAAACACAAAGTGTGCCGAGCCAATAATCGCGCGACGACCCTCGATGGACGAGGCAATGCCATGTGCCACGATGTACTCGACCGCGGCGTGACGCTCGCGGTGCTCGAGCCCGCGCTCGCGGGCGGCGTTGACCACGGCACGCGCCACCGGATGCGGAAAATGCTCCTCCAAGCAAGCGGAAAGGCGCAGGACCTCGTCCTCGCTCCAGCCGTCGGTCGTGAGCACGCAAGCTAGGCGCGGCTGGGCCTCGGTGAGCGTGCCAGTCTTATCAAACACAATGGTGTCGGCCTTGGCAAACGACTCAAAGTACTTGGCGCCCTTGACCATCACGCCCATCTTGGCGGCATCGCTCATGGCAGTCATGACGGCGACGGAACCCGTGAGCTTGAGTGCGCACGAGTAGTCGACCATCAGCGCCGCCGAGGTCTTAATGAGGCTACGCGTGGTGAGCGCAACCAAACCCGCAAGCAGGAAGTTCCACGGGACGATCTTGTTGGCGAGGTCTTCCATGTGCGACTGGCCCTCGGACTTGAGCGAGTCGGCCGTCTGCACGAGCGAGACGATCGAGCGGAGCTTGGTCTGAGCCGTATTGGCGCGTACACGCACCAAGATGCCGCCGTCTTCCACGACGGTGCCGGCGAACACGTCGTCGTCCACGCTGCGCTCGACGGCCAGCGGCTCGCCAGTCAGGGTCGCCTGGTTGACCATAGCGCTCCCCTGCTCGACAACACCGTCGATGCAAATGGACATGCCAGTGCGCACGGCGACCAGGTCGCCGGGCTCAAGCTCGGTCGCGGCAACGCTTACCTCGGTGTCGCCGACGACCTTCTGCGCCTTGTCGGGCACATCGAGCAGCGAGTTGATGAGCTCGTTTTCGCTCATGGCGCGGGTGTAGTCCTCGAGCAGCTCGCCCACGTTGAGCAGGAACATCGTCTGGCCCGCGGTGTCGACGTCGCGTTTGACGAACGAGATGCCGATGGCCGAAGCGTCGAGCACGGGAACGGTCAGGCGCGGCTGCGCCAGCTCATGAAGGGCAGCGCGCAAAAATGCCATGTAACCGGCCACGACAAACACCGCACGCAGAGGCGTCGGCAAGAACCAGCGACGTGCGTAATGGGCACCGATAAGTGTGGCAAGATCCATGACGAGCTTGTGCTTGCGTGGCTCAAGCTGCATCACGTAGCCTGTCTTTGCGTCGGCAATGGCCTGAGCGTCGAGCGCACCGACGGCGGCCAGCACGGCATCGCGGCGCGACTCGTCGTATTCGAGTGCCATCTGGCCGATGCGGCCGTAGACGCGCACCTTGCGCACACCATCGATTTCGCCGCTGAGCTTTAGAAGCGCATCGAGATCGCTCTCTGGCACAGGACCCGCCAATTGAAGACGGGTCCTGCCGGGGATCTCGCTAATAATCGAGAATCTCATAGTTTGTGCCTGGGAGCGTTACTCGGCTGCCTCGTCAGCAGCGGCCTCGCTCTGGGTGATGTAAGCAGCCTCGGCAACCATGTCGTCGACATTAGCCTTGGCCTGCTCGACCATGTCCTGGTAGCCGTTCTTGATGCGCATGCCGCACGCGATACCCTGCACGCAGGCATTCTTTACCGGAGCGCTGGTGAGCAGCTTGATGCCGGCCGTACCGAGCAGAAAACCGCCACCGACAAGCAGGGTGTTAAACGTCGACTTCTTCATGTTGCTTCTCCCTTTTGCCGCATTGGACGCGGCATGGTGCCTCAGCACCCGAGTAAACAAGTTTGCTCGAGCAC
>URBA01000314.1 GCA_900545905.1 uncultured Collinsella sp. | reverse complement strand
GATGTGTATAAGAGACAGATCCCAACGCTTTTCCCCGGTGGCACTCATATTGTCGATTAATCCAGGCCCTCGGCACCGTTGGACTTGATGATCTTCTGGTAGGCGTAGAAGCTGTCCTTGCGGCGGCGCTCGTAGGTACCGGTACCGTCGTCGTACTTATCGACGTGGATGAAGCCATAGCGCTTGCGCATCTCGCCGGTGCCGGCGGACACCAGGTCGATGGGACCCCACCAGGCGTAGGCGATCAGGTCGACGCCGTCGGCAATGGCCTCGCCCATGGCCTTGATGTGGCTCTGCAAGTAGGCGATGCGGTACGGATCGTGGATGGAACCGTCCTCCTCGACCTCATCGTAGGCACCCATGCCGTTCTCGACCACCATCAGCGGAATCTCGTAGCGGGCGTAAATCTCGTTGAGGGCGATGCGCAGGCCCAGCGGATCGATCTGCCAGCCCCAATCGGTGGACTCCAGATAGGGGTTCTTGCCGCCAAAGGTCATGTTGCCCTCGGTCATCTCGTGATCCTTGTGGGTGCCCACAGTGCCGGACATGTAGTAGCTAAAGGTGTAGAAATCGACCTTGCCGTCGGCGATATCCTGCAGGTCGCCGTCCTCCATCACAAGCTCGACATCGTTCTCGGCCCAGAAGCGCTTGGCATAGAACGGGTACTTGCCGCGCACCTGCACGTCGGAGCAGTACCAGTTCATGGTATTCATCTCCTGCTGCGTGGCGAACACGTCGGCCGGATCGCACGTGGCGGCATAGGAGAGGATGAAGCAGTCCATGTTGCCCATCTTAAACTGCGGATAGTGCTCGTGGGCATAGCGCACGACGCGGCCGCTGGCGACAAACTGGTGATGCAGGGCCTGCATACGGGCCTGCGGCGTGGTGTGGACCGCCGAAGCCGGGCCCTCAAAGCCCTGGATCATGCTGGTCCCAAAGAGGTTGCCCATGTCCTGGGTGCCGCAGTTGATCTCGTTGAAGGTGAGCCAGAACTTGACCTTGTCCTGATAGCGGTCGAAGACGGTCTGGCAGTACTTCTCAAAGAGGCCGATGAGCTCGCGGCTCGCCCAGCCGTTGTATTTCTCGACCAGGTGATAGGGCATCTCGTAGTGCGACAGGGTCACGAGCGGCTCGATATTGTGAGCGCGCAGGCAGTCGAAGACGCGGTCGTAAAAGGCGAGGCCGGCCTCGTTGGGCTCGGCGTCGTCGCCGTTGGGGAAGATGCGGCTCCAAGAGATGGACATGCGGAACATGTTGAAGCCCATCTCGGCGAACAGCGCGATGTCCTCCTCGTAGTGATGGTAGAAATCGATGCCGTCATGATTGGGGTAGAAGCGGTTGGGGTCGATGTCGATCGTAATCTGGCGCGGTTCCTTGTAGCTGCCGCCCAAGAAGTGGTCGTCGACCGACGGACCGCGGCCGTCCACGTTCCAAGCGCCCTCAAACTGATTGGCGGCGGTAGCGCCACCCCAATAGAAACCCTCGGGGAATCCCATAAGTGCCTCCTCGCTCATGCGTGTTGCTGATGAAACGAGTATGCCGCCGAGTCGCTCCAGGCCAGGGCGAAGGCGCCGATTTGGACACTTCTTTTCGCAGACGCGCGCTGCAACAGCGCTGCAGCTGAAACTTTTTGACACCGAAGGAGCGAAGACAATCCGCCCCGCGCTTACCGGCGGTATGCCGCGGGGGTGCAGCCATACTTGTCGTGAAACTTACGGTAGAAGAAGCTCATGTTTTCATAGCCCACCGCATGCGCAGCCGCCCCGGCCGTGGCGCCGCCGCGCAGAAGCTCGGCCGCACGTACCAGGCGTCGCTCCTGCACAAGCTGCCTAAAGGTCTTGCCCACATGCCGCTTGAGGAGCGCCGTCGCATAATTAGGGCTCAAGCCAAACTCCGCCGCCATCCCCTCGAGGGAGCATGCAGCGAATTCGCGATCGATATAGCCAAGCATTCCCGTCACCAGGGCAGTGGGCCCCGCTGCGCCGTCCGCCGCGCCGCGCACCAGCTCGCGCTCGTAGCAATCCATGAGCTCGGCCAAAAACAGCTGAAACAGACGCAAGACGATCTCGGGACCGTTGGGGCTCGGGTCGTACAGCTCGCAGAGCATCTCCTGCATGTAGCGCCGAATCCGACGGCTCTCGCCGCAATGAAAACGGACATGGCCCCGATGGTCCGTCTCGCTGTTGAGCGCGTTGAACAAAAACCGCGAGACCGCGCTCTCGCGCGAGAGGCTCGACTCGAGACTCCGGCGCAAAAAAGAGCGTGAAACGGTCATGCTCAGCATCTGTCTCTTATACACATCTGACGCTGCCG
>URBA01000313.1 GCA_900545905.1 uncultured Collinsella sp. | reverse complement strand
CGTGCGTTTATTGAACCGCCGCGCGTACGTCAAAAGCAGCCGGTGCATCGCCGCGCTCATCGCGTCCTCGTAATCTGCAAGCACCAAATGCACGTGATTGCCCATAAGGCACCAAGCGATAACCGTCACACCCTCCTCGCGGCAGCACTCGCGCATCAGCTCCAAAAACTCCCACCGGTCCTCATCGCCCTCAAAGATGAGCTGCTTGCCCGTACCGCGGGCACAGACATGGTAAAAGCCGGTAACCGTTCTCCAAACGCGCTGCATGGCGCTCCCTTCGCCGGGATCTGATTGCCATCCAATACAGCACGATTGAAGCGTGCCATCAAAACATTCACGCAAAACAATACACTCGCGCGGCCAAAGGCAGTAATCAGGCGGCGAACGGCATCGTTGCAACAGGTCAACCCCCGCAATGCTTACAAGAGCTGACCAATAGCTTGCCCAAGACGGACCCCCTCTACGGAAGTTCACGACCACAGAACATAGAGTTAAACCGTTTCAATTAAAACTTCCGGACTTCTCGCTACGAAAACTGAGCCGTTCGCCGAATATTCCGTGCATTTCGCGGTATTATAGGGGCTGCATGTCATGTCCCTTTCGAAGGGTCGCCCGGCAATCGCCAGCCACGACCCCCAGACGGGACGCCAACACGATAGAGAGGAGAGGCATGCAGTACTCACAGGAAGTGGAGAACATGTGCCCCGTTGCCAAGGGTGCATACCACGGCCCCGCACCCATCCCCGAGGAGGGCAAGTGGGTCCAGGCTAAGGAGATTTCCGACATCTCCGGTCTTACGCACGGTGTGGGTTGGTGCGCACCTCAGCAGGGCGCCTGCAAGCTCACGCTGAACGTCAAGGACGGCATCATCGAGGAGGCCCTCGTTGAGACCATCGGCTGCTCGGGCATGACCCACTCTGCCGCCATGGCTTCCGAGATCCTTCCCGGTAAGACCATCCTCGAGGCCCTCAACACCGACCTCGTCTGCGACGCCATCAACGTTGCTATGCGCGAGATCTTCCTGCAGATCGTTTACGGCCGCAGCCAGACCGCGTTCTCCGAGGGCGGCTTGCCCGTGGGCGCCTCCCTCGACGACCTCGGCAAGGGCCTTCGCTCTCAGGTCGGCACCATGTTCGGCACCAAGGCCAAGGGCGCTCGTTACCTCGAGCTCGCTCAGGGCTACGTCACCCGCATGGCTCTCAACGACAAGAACGAGATCATCGCATTCGAGTTCCTGAACCTCGGCAAGTTCACCGACGCCGTCAAGGCCGGCAAGACCCCCGAGGAGGCCATCGCTGGCGCTATGGGCCACTATGGTCAGTGGGAGAACGCTGCCAAGTACATCGACCCGCGCACCGACGAGGAGACTCACTCCGTCGCCAGCGTGTTCCCGGTTCACGAGTAGAAAGGGAGGGAAATAACTATGACTGTTACGTTCGAAGGTTACGAGCGCCGCGCTGACAAGATCAACAAGTGCCTCGCCGACAACGGCATCGCCTCCCTCGAGGAAGCTCTGCAGATCTGCACCGACAAGGGCTTCAACCCGCGTGAGATCGTCAACAACACCCAGTCCATCGCCTTCCAGAACGCCGAGTGGGCCTACACCCTCGGTTGCGCTCTCGCTGTCAAGCGTGGCGCCAAGTCCGCTTCTGAGGCTGCCGCCATCATCGGCGAGGGCATCCAGGCCTTCACCGTTCCCGGCTCCGTCGCCGAGGACCGCAAGGTCGGTCTGGGCCACGGCAACCTGGGCGCTATGCTGCTCTCCGACGACACCGAGTGCTTCGCCTTCCTGGCCGGCCACGAGTCCTTCGCTGCCGCTGAGGGTGCTATCGGCCTGGCTCTGAACGCCAACAAGGCTCGCAAGAAGCCGCTGCGCGTTATCCTGAACGGTCTGGGCAAGGACGCCGCCCAGATCATCGCCCGCATCAACGGCTTCACCTATGTGAAGACTCAGTTCGACTACTACACGGGCGAGCTCAAGGTCGTCGAGACCATCCCCTACTCCGATGGTCCCCGCGCTGCCGTTAACTGCTACGGCTCCGACGACGTCCGCGAGGGCGTTGCCATCATGTGGCACGAGAACGTCGACATCTCGATCACCGGTAACTCCACCAACCCCACGCGCTTCCAGCACCCCGTCGCTGGCACCTACAAGAAGGAGCGCCTCGAGGCTGGCAAGAAGTACTTCTCCGTCGCTTCTGGTGGCGGCACTGGCCGTACCCTGCACCCGGACAACATGGGCGCCGGCCCTGCCTCTTACGGCATGACCGACACCATGGGCCGTATGCACTCCGACGCCCAGTTCGCCGGTTC
>URBA01000312.1 GCA_900545905.1 uncultured Collinsella sp. | reverse complement strand
CCATCTCTTCCTCGATCTGATGGGCGATATCGTGCGCAAGCACCGTGGACTGGGCATCGGAGATCTTGTCCGGCTGAACCATGACATGAACCTCGCGACCGGCCTGCATGGCATAGGTACGCTCGACGCCGTCGTGAGAGTTGGCAATCTCCTCGAGCTTCTCAAGACGCTTAATGTAGTTCTCGGCCGACTCGCGGCGGGCACCGGGACGAGAAGCGGAGACGGCATCGGCAGCCTGGACCAGAACGTCGAGCACCGTGTTGGGGTCGACATCGGCATGATGGGCCTCGATCGCGTGAACGATAACGGGCTTCTCGCCATAACGGCGGGCAAGCTCGGCGCCAATCACAGCATGCGGGCCCTCAACGTCGTGGTCGATGGCCTTGCCCAGGTCGTGCAGAAGACCGGCGCGCTTGGCGGTCACAACATCCAAACCAAGCTCGGAGGCCATCACGCCGCAAAGGTCGGAAACCTCAAGCGAGTGCTGCAGCACGTTCTGACCAAACGAGGTGCGGTAGCGCAGAGCGCCCAGGGTCTTGACGATCTCGGGGTGCAGGTCGTGGATACCGGTATCGAAGGCGGCCTGCTCGCCGGCCTCGCGCACACGCTGCTGAACCAAGTCGGCAGCCTTGTGATACATCTCCTCGATGCGGGCGGGGTGAATGCGGCCGTCGGCAATAAGGTTCTCGAGCGCCACGCGGGCAGTCTCACGACGGACCGGATCGAAGCTCGAAAGCACGACGGTCTCGGGGGTGTCGTCAATCACGAGGTTGACGCCAGACACCTGCTCAAAGGTGCGGATGTTGCGACCCTCGCGACCGATGATGCGACCCTTGAGGTCATCGGAGGGAATGTGCACGGAAGTAACGGTGACCTCGGCGGTATGGTCGGCGGCGCAACGCTGAATCGCCAGGGAGAGAATCTCCTGAGCGGTCTTGTGGCACTCGGCGCGGACCTGCTGCTCGGACTCGCGGATGATGGTGGCCGCCTCGTGGGTAACCTCGCCGCGGACCTTGTCGAGCAGCTCCTTGTGAGCGTCCTCGCGCGTAAGGTCGGCAATACGCTCAAGCTCGGAAGTCTGCTTGGCGCAGAGCTCCTCAAGCTCGCGAGAGCGCTTCTCGACCTGACCGGCCTGGCTGGACAGCTGATGCTCGCGCTTATCAAGAGCATCGTTGCGGCGATCGAGCGATTCTTCGCGCTGCATCACGCGATTTTCGAGCGTGCGAATCTCGCTCTTACGCTGCTTGTCCTCGGCCTCGGCGGCCTGCTTGTTCTTAATGATCTCTTCCTTAGCCTCGAGCAGAGCCTCTTTTTTGAGGGTCTCGGCCTGACGCTTTGCATCACCGATCAGGGACTCTGCCTGCGCGTGTGCCGACTGAATCTTTTCGTCGGCCTCGTGAAGACTACCCTGCTTGGCGGTGCGCATGTAGAAAATGGCGGCGACGGCACCCAAAACGATGCCAACGAGCGCTGCGATGATAGGCATGCTCACTCCTTTTTATGGATTCGTTACACAACAAAGCGAACCGTCCTTACGAACGGCTCGCGACATTTGAGTAATATGGGCGCAGCTTATGCGGGTCGGATACAGATAAACATATAAACAAACTCATCACAGATGAGCACATATCACAAAGCAAATGACAGTAATTATCGTACGTTGAACCGCAACAACTGTCAAATAAATGGCCCCAACACGGCGGCTAAAACGCCGTGAACGGCAGGGCGGAATAGCACATGCGCCTAAACTGCACATTCCTCTTTTTCGGCATCAAGGCGCGCCTTTACGGCATCGGCCGCGATCTGATACGAAAAGCCCTTGCCCATCAAAAATCGAACGAGCTTTTCGAACCCTCGCGCCTCGGGAACGCGGCGTTTGGCGAGCAAAGCAGACGCCCGTGCCAAATCATCGTCGACGGCAAAAAAGTCCTCGGGATAGCCGGGGATATCATCAAGAACAACATGACGGCGGTTAAGCTCGGTCTCGAGCTGGCGCTGCCCCCAACCGCGCCGTTTGCGTTCCTCGATAAAGTACGAGCAAAAGCGATTCTCGTCTAAAAAGCGATACTCGGTGGCGCGCTCGACGGCAAAATCGATAGCAGCCGTGCGAAAGCCATAACGAGCGAGCTTGTCACGAACTTCGCCCGTTGCGTGATCACGTCGCGAAAGCATCTCGGTCACCATGGTGAGCGCACATTTGCGCTCGATGAGCTGCACGGCCTCGCGAAACTCGTCCCAATCGCAGGGAAGATCGGGGCGGTTTTTCATGTACCTGTCTCTTATACACATCTCCGAGCCCACGAGACTACGCTGC
>URBA01000311.1 GCA_900545905.1 uncultured Collinsella sp. | reverse complement strand
CAGATTCATTAGACAGCCACTACCACGAGGAGCCCCGGTATGTACCAGGGCTCCATTTCGTTCCTATACCTTTCAGCGAATACTTAGATCTGTGGGTCGCCCTCTCCGACCAGCACATCTCACCACCATTGTGGGGTCTCGGTGCCGGACTGGCAGAGCGCGTCGAGGGGCATGACTTTTTGCTCGGGCGAGTAGAGGCAGAGGCCTGCCTTGATGTGGGCCATGTCTTCGGCCTGGCCGGCGAGTTTTTTCTTATCCGGGGACCATGCTTTCGGCACGTGAACCCCCATCCTCAACCTCCCAAATCAAAATCTCAATCTGTAACACCTGGACTCGATTTGAGCAGATATCTGTTACAGATTGAGACGTTTCGGCAGAGCGATTCCCGTTTGTCTTGATCTGTAACAGCTGGGACCCAAAAGCGGGCTTACTTGTTACAGATTAAGACAAACGACACGCTCAGTTTGAGCTAAAAAGGCCGCATGCGAGTCCGTGGAGGGATTCGCATGCGGCCGACAGGGGGTATGCGGCTGAAACTAGGCCATGAGCAGGCCGGTCTCCGCGACGTTCTTGTACCAGTACGCGCTCGCCTTGGGATAGCGCTTCTGGGTCTCAAAGTCGATGTAGAACAGGCCGTAGCGCTTGTTGTAGCCGTTGGTCCAGGAGAACTGGTCCTGCAGCGACCACACAAAGTAGCCGTCGACGTTCACGCCGCCGTCGATTGCCTTGAGGATCCACGCGAGGTGCTGGCGCATGTAGTCGATGCGAGGGGCGTCGTCGATAAAGCCGTCCTCGAAGTCGTCCTTATAGCCCATGCCGTTCTCGGTGATGTAGATCTTCTTGTAGTTGGGGTAATCGTTCTTAATGCGGAGCAGCAGGTCGTACAGACCCTCGGGATAGATGATCCAGTCCCAATCGGTGGTGGGTACGCCTTCGCGCACGCATGACTCGCCCACGCCCTTGAGGAACCAGCGCGAGGAGCCCTTGTCGCCGGTGCCATTGTGGTTGATGTCGTTTTCGCCCTCGGCGGCACGCAGGAACTGGCACTTGTAGGTGTTGACGCCCAGGCAATCGTTGTAGGGGAGCGCGGCGGTCAGCGCGGCGATGTCCTCGTCGCGGACGTCGAGCTCGCCGCCGGCGATATGGGCCAGCTTGGTCGCAGCCTCCATGGTGTCGGCTGCATAGTGGCCGCGGAAGGTGGCGTCGAGTACCCAGCGGTTGTTGATGACGTCGGCCATGCGGGCGGCCTCGCAGTCGGCAGCGCTGTTGGGATCGAGGGGATACTTGGGCTCCAGGTTCTGGACAATGCCGATCTCGCCCTCAAAGCCGCCCTCATGGAAGGCGACGACAGCCTTGGCGTGGGCCACCATCATGTTGTGCATGAGCTGGAAGGCCTTGTCCAGGCGATACTTCTCGCCGTGCGGCCAGTTGCCGACGATAAAGCTGCCCTCGGCGGTTGCGGGAATCTCGTTAAACGTGAACCAGTGCTTGACCTCGGTGAACTCGGCAAAGCAGAACTTGGCGTACTCGACAAAGGCGTCGATCGTCGTGCGCGTCAGGAAGCCCTCGCCGCCGTTCTGGTAAAAGGCCTCGGGCGTATCAAAGTGATCGAGCGTGACATAGGGGATAACGCCGGCGTTGTTGCAGGTGGCAAAGAGCTCGTGATAGAAGGCAACACCTTCGGGGTTGATCTCACCAGTGCCGTTGGGGAAGATACGGCTCCAAGCGATGGAGACACGGATGCCGTTGATGCCGAAGCGCTGGCACAGGTCGATATCGACCGGGTACTTGTTGTAGAAATCGCTTGCGGGGTCGGGGGAGAAGCGACCCTGAGCAGCCAGGAAATCGTCCCAGGGCACTTTGCCCTTGCCGTGCGTGCGGGTCTCGCCCTCAACCTGGTAAGCAGCGGTGGCGCCGCCAAACACAAAGCCGTCGGGGAACTGCATGGGGTTGGTCATGAGTCATCCTTTCTGTGGGATACGAATAGGGAGAGGTGCCCGAACTGGGGTCCGGGCACCAACAGAGGGAGGAGCTAGTCGAGGTTCTCGCGGAGCCACTTGATGGCGCCAGCGGGGTCGCGGGTAAGGTCGATGTATTCCTTGCCGCGCGGGGCGAGCAGCTTAATGCCCAGGCGATCGGTGTCGGCCTTCATGTCGTTGTAGTAGCTACGGACCTGCGGAGCGAGCACGATAACGTCGTACTGGTCCATGATGGCGGTGTGCTGGCCATAAGCGCCTGCGGAGGAAGCGATGTTCTCGCCGGTCTGCGCGGCGCCTTCCTTGATGGCGTTGGCGAGCATAGCGGAGGTGCCGGCACCGGCGCACAGA
>URBA01000310.1 GCA_900545905.1 uncultured Collinsella sp. | reverse complement strand
CAGTTGGAGCCCACGCCTCCGCAGCCGAGCACCAGCACTGTAGCATCGGCGAGCTTGTCGAGTGCCTCGCGGCCCATGATGATCTCGAGCTTGGTGTCGCGTGTCTCGATGGGGGCTGCGGCTGCGGTTTCGGTCATAGATATCCTCCGATGGGGAAGTAATTAACGTAATTGGCTATCGCCATTATAGGTATTATTCTGCCTCCATTTGAGGCCTTGGGGCATGTTGAAATGAAGCGGGGATTCGCATAAGATTGAAGCAGATGGCACCCGTGGCCGCGGGTTGGCCAACTCCGAAACACGTTTATGGCGTGAGAAGTGGCCGTCTTCGCATTACGCGGGGGCGGCTATTTCATTCGACCTCCAATGTGGATGCCGAGCTCCACAGCCGCGATTACAAGCAACAACAACGTCAGGACATCGTCAATACTCATAGTCCATCTCCTTCTCGGGTAGAGGGAGCTGGCCCATCTGCTTCAACTTCCATTGTAACTAAACACGAACGAATGTTCTATAGATGTTACTGTATTAGATAGTCAGACAAACATCTAAATATCGAGTATAGTGTGCGCGTCATGAGAGATGATGAGAGGAGGTCTTATGCCGGGAGAGGGTTTTAAGGCGCTTGCCGATCCAACGCGACGGCGCATTTTGGAGTTGCTGCGCGAGGGCAATTGCACGGCGGGGGAGCTTGCCGAGCATTTTGACATCAGCAAGCCTTCGCTGAGCCACCATTTGGCGACGCTTAAAAATGCCGGGCTGGTGACCGACGAACGTCATGGCCAAAACATCGTTTACAGCTTAAACACCACCGTCATGCAGGATTTAATTGGCTGGTTTATGGGCTTTACAAACACTGAAGGTGATAAGGATGAATAACGAAAACAAGGGCATTCACCCCACGGGGGTATCGTCGCGCGTGTGGATTGCGCTGGTCGCTCTTTGCGTCGCCAATGTCGTAGCGCACCTCATGGTGATGCCGAGCTTGCCTGCGCAGATTCCCACGCACTGGGGCGCGAACGGCGCCGTCGACGGTTGGGGTCCTAGCTGGATGGCCTCCGCGCTCGGCGTGCTGCCTCTGGTGCTTCTCGCAATGTTCTGCGTGGTGCCGCGCATCGACCCCAAAGGTGAGGCATATCGAACCTCGGGCAAATTCTACCAGGGCTTCGTAATCGCCTTCACCTTGTTCATGTGCGCCATAAGCTGGCTGGGAGAGCTTACGGTCTGGGGCGTGGTGCCGGCGGTCGGTTCGGTTAACGTGCTGATTTCCGGTGCTGTCGGTTTGCTATTCATCGGCGTAGGCAACTACTTGCCGCGCGTGAAGCAGAACTATACGCTCGGTATCAAGACGCCCTGGGCGCTTGCCGATCCCGAGAACTGGCGCCGTACGCAGCGTTTTGGCGGCGCCTGCTTTATGGTGCTGGGTGTTGGTCTGATTGCGATGGGCGTGGCGGGTAGCGTGCTTTCGAGTGAAGTCGTCGCCGCGGTGATTGCGGTTCTGGCGTTTGGTTCGGTCGGAGCCGTCTACGTCTATTCGTATCTGCTGTGGCGCAAATCGCAGCGAGCCGTTCGTTAAGGTTGCGGAAAACTAGCGTACACAGTTCATAGTATGTTCCGGGGGACTTTTCCCAGGTAGTATTAGGGGGCGTGGGCAACCATGCCCCTTTTTATTAGAACGCGCGAACTGCCTCTCCGCTTTTTCCAAAACGGAGAGGGGGAGAAGATTTCCGCAGCTAGATAAGGAGAAATGACTGTGGCGGAGTTTATCTACCAGATGTATCAGGCTCGCAAGGCCCATGGCGACAAGGTAATCCTTGACGACGTGACCCTGAGCTTCTACCCCGGTGCCAAGATCGGCGTCGTGGGTCCCAACGGCATGGGCAAGTCGACCCTGCTCAAGATCATGGCCGGCATCGAGGAGGTCTCCAACGGCGATGCCAAGCTCACCCCCGGCTACACCGTGGGCATCCTGCAGCAGGAGCCGCCGCTCGACGATGACAAGACCGTTATCGAGAACGTGCGCATGGCGTTTGGCGATATGATCGCCAAGGTCGATCGCTTCAATAAGATCGGCGAGGAGATGTGCGACCCGGATTGCGACATGGACGCCCTCATGGCCGAGATGGGCAAGCTCCAGGACGAGATTGATGCCGCCGACGGCTGGGATATCGATTCCAAGCTCGGCCAGGCCATGGACGCCCTGCAGCTGCCCGATTCCGACATGCCGGTCAACGTACTTTCCGGCGGCGAGCGCCGTCGCGTGGCCCTGTGCAAGCTGCTGCTCGAAGCCCCCGACCTGCTACTGCTCGACGAGCCCACGAACCACCTGGACGC
>URBA01000309.1 GCA_900545905.1 uncultured Collinsella sp. | reverse complement strand
CGTGGGCTCGGAGATGTGTATAAGAGACAGTTCCCACTGGGCGGGCGAGGTAATGTTGTGCATGAGGTAATAGTCGATATGGTCGGTCCGCAGGCGCCGCAGTTGCTCATCGAAGAACCGGTCGAAATCCTCCGCGCACTTGCACGAAGCATGCGGCAACTTGGTCGCCAGCAACACCCGGTCACGCAGCCCCAAGCGCTCAAGCGAGGCGCCCACGCACGCCTCGTTACCGGGATAGAGATACGCGGTGTCCAGATAATTAATCCCCTGCTCCACCGCACGGGAGATGATGGCGTCGGCGGTCTTCGCATCCGGGCGTCCCGGCGCACCGGGAAACCTCATGCAGCCCAACCCCAACGCCGAGATACGGTTGCCGCTTTTGGGGTCAACGCGATATTGCACGGCCCCTCCCCTCCCATCGAAGCCCTGACGAGGCGAAACAAACCCGTCACGTCATCGAAACACATCGGAATCGCAATTGAGAACGTATCGTAACGCAGCAGAAATCGAGCCGTCACGGCACCGCTTTAACATCAGCAAAAAGCCCGATGAAAGGAGACGAGCGTGACCACGCGTGAGGACGCCTACCCCTACCCCGGCGAACAATACATCCTCTCGGTCGACCGTTACCAGATCGAGGTCATGGACCATCTGAACGAGTTTCCCGCCACGGGTGCCGTCATCTTCTGCACCTTCCCCAAGGTCCGCGATGGCGTCGGATACCCCGCCCGCGTCTTTGCGGTCTGCCCTGCAGCGTAGCGTCCAGGCAAACGTTTCTTTTTTATAACAGCCGCCCCGCGCACCCACCAATCACCCTGGCAGCATACAATCCATCAGGCGCCCCTTACGCGGGCGCCTTTTACATGGGGAGATGATTCACATGCAGATCAACAAGGTCGCCTTTATCGGCAAGGGCGGCGTCGGCCTGCTCTACGGCAGCATGATTGCCAAGGCCCTCGGCAATGACGCCGTCGAATACGTTATGGATGACGCCCGTTTTGAGCGTCACGCGGGCGATGCGCTCACCGTCAACGGAAAGCCTTGCGATCTCACGTCCGTCCGCGCCAGCAAGGCAGCGCCCGCCGATCTGGTCATCCTGACGGTCAAGACCACCGGTCTCGACCAAGCACTCAAGACTATGGAGCGTGTCGTGGGACCCAACACGCTCATCGCCTCGCTGTGCAACGGCATTACGAGCGAGCAAAAGATTGCCGAGCGCTTTGGCTGGGAGCACACCGTCCTGGGTATCTGCCAAGGCATGGACGCCGTGTTCCTCAACGGAGAGCTCACCTTTACCAATGCGGGCGAGATTCGCTTTGGCGCGGCAGCGGGCACCAAGCCCGCAACCGTTACCGCCATCGACGAGCTCTATACGCGCTGCGGCATCGCCCATACCGTCGAGAGCGACATTGCGCACCGCATGTGGGCCAAACTCATGCTCAACGACGGCATCAACCAGACCTGCATGGCCTACGGCGGGACCTACGGAAGCGCCACGGAGCCGGGCTCCGAGCAGCGTCGCTGCTTTGTTTCCGCTATGCGCGAAACGCTTGCGGTCGCCAACGCCGAAGGCGTTGAGCTGACCGAGGCAGACCTGACGCAGATGGTGCACCTCATCGAGGGAATCGACCCCGCCGGTATGCCCTCGATGGCGCAGGACCGCATCGCACAACGAAAAACCGAAGTCGAGGAGTTCGCGGGCACCATTTGCCGCCTGGCCGCCAAACACGATATCCAAGTGCCGCAAAACGATTGGCTCTACCAGAGGATTCGCGAAATAGAAAGCAGCTGGTAGTGCTCGGCATACTGCAGCCAACAGATCCAATGGCAAAGCCGCCGCAAGGGGCACTCCCCTCGCGGCGGCTTCCTTTTTCATCTTTGGCCAAAAATCAGCTTCAGAACGGTTAGAGCTGCGACTCCGACGCCTGGTCCTCATCGTCGCGACAAAGGACTACGCCCGCACTTCCCAGCAGCGCGGCCGCGATCAACACGCCAACCACGATAGAGGCAGCCTCACAAGACCCCTGCATGCCCGCGACGAGCGCGGCCGTGGGACCAAGGCAGCCAAGCATCAACGCGACGGCGGCAACGGCAATATCTCGAGCATTCACAAGACCACTTCTTCCAAGAGAAAGACCTTATTTCTCAAGAACCAGTGTGCCCCGCATCCATACGCCCAGCGTACCGCCACGGTAAGGGCTCTGTTAACTCGAACGCACATAAAGAACGGGCGGCTTTACGTTGCCTAAAAGCTCAGTAAAGACGCCCGCCCATCATGTGCCAATTTTCCTTATGGCAGATTACCCTGTCTCTTATACACATCTGACGCTGCCG
>URBA01000308.1 GCA_900545905.1 uncultured Collinsella sp. | reverse complement strand
AGTCTCGTGGGCTCGGAGATGTGTATAAGAGACAGACGTCCACGTGGCAGATGGTCGCGAGCTGCTTGTCGCCGCGGCCCGGGATATCGGCGATTCCCACATAGCCCTCGTCGTCGCTCGTCTGGTAGCCGAGCTTTTGCGCGATGCCGAGCGCGCAATCGAGCGTGTCACGGACCGGACGGCCAAACGGCGCGCCGGGCTCCGCATTGGCAGAAACCGCCACGGACGGATAACTCACCAGCTGCGCAATATCGGCGACGGCATCCTCCCAGACCTCGTCGACGTACTCGGCGACGCTCTGCTCCACCTGATTCATGGACGACCTCCTTACCAATGAGCGGCGAGCGCACCCGCCTCTCACATCACATACTTATATAGCGAAAAGTTTAGCAAGCTCTGCCACCGAGTGCACCACCGCATCGGCGCCCGCGGCCTCGTGCTCCCCCGGCGCCGCCGCGCCCGAATAGATGCCGATGCATGGCACGCCCATCGCATGCGCGCCCTCCACATCGTTAAAGCGATCGCCGATCATCACGGCATCGCCCGCCGTCGCGCCGAGCGCCGCCAGGGCATCGCGAACCGAATCGGCCTTGGTCTCGCGCCCCTGCGACGGATTCATGCCGACCACCGCCTCAAACTGCGAAAGCCCCAGCTCGCCCACCATGTCAATGCACTTTGCCTCCATGCGTGACGTCGCCACGGCCAAGCGATGCCCCTGCGCGACAAGGCCATCGAGCAGCTCGGGGATTCCATCGAACACGGGATACTCTTCCGGTCCCAGCTCATCAAAAAAGGCACGGTACTCGTCGGCCACCACAAGCGACTCCTCGCGGGAGAAGCCATAAAAGTCGTGAAAGCTCTTCCATAGGGGCGGCCCAATCATGCGGCGCAGGTCACCCATCTGCACCTCAGAAAACCCGCGTGCAGCCAGCGTCTTGCGCGTCGAGGTCATCACCGCCCGACCCGTATCGGCCACCGTGCCATCGAAATCGAACAGCACAACCGGCCGCCTGCATATCTCCAGCGCCTCCATCGGCATCCCTCTTCCCCAGTTGATGATTTCCACACCGTCACTTCAAACTGTTGACTATTCAACAATTGAACCTAGCAATGTAGAGCAACTCAACTATACTTGTCGCACTTTGCTCTAAGAAGGCGGCGCGCAAGCGCCCCAACGAAAGGTGCAATTATGTCTTTTGCCATCATAACCGACTCCACGTCGGACATCTCCCCCGCCCGTGCTCAAGAGCTCGGCATTTACGTAATTCCGCTGCATGTGATTATCGAGGGCGAGGACCTGCTCGACCAGGTACAGATTACCGCCCAGGAGTACGTCGCGCGCATGGCCGGCTCCGAGCAGCTGCCGCACACCTCACAGCCGAGCGCCGGCGAGTTCAAGGAGCTCTTCGATCGCGTGCGCGCCGACGGCTACGACAGTGCGATCTTTATCTCGCTGTGCAGTGAGTGGTCGGCCTGCTACGCCAACGCGTGCCAGGTGGCCGATACCCACGAGCTCGACGTGCGCTGCATCGATTCGCGCACCGGCTCGGGCGCCGAGGGCCTGCTGGTTGAGTACGCGCTCGCTATGCGCGAGGACGGCCGCAGCCTGGACGAGACCGAGGCACAGATCCGCGCGACCCTGCCCGACGCGCACCTGCTGCTGATTCCCCGCACGCTCGAGAACCTCGTTAAGAACGGCCGCGCGCCCAAGCTCGCCGGCCAGCTCACGCAGATGCTCAATATTCGCCTGGCCGTTTCGCCGGAGTGGCAGTCGGGCGAGATCAAGGCCATCAAGAAGGGCCGCGGCGCCAAGCGCATCGTCGCCAACACCATGGCAGACTGCCTCGCGTTTTTGGCCGAGCATCCGGGCTCCAGCGTGCGCGTGCTCACGACCGGCGCCGCCGAGGAGCAGGAACTCGTCAACGAGGCGCTCGCGGGCCAGGACTACGTCGATGCCGGCACCGGCCCCATCGGCTGCACCATCGCCACCCATGTAGGCGTCGACGCCATCGCCATCAGCTACTGCCCCCGCTACCAGCCAACTCGCTAGGGACGCCCACATCAGTTATGGTGAAATGGGGACTGTTTTTGGCTTATTAGCCGCCAATCAATCCCTATTCCACCGCAACTTAGAAGCAGTTCGTTTGGGACGGGGCTAAAAAGACTGGTATCAAACGTTTCAGACCAGTCTTTTTAGCCCATTACAGTTTGAGTCGTCCGAAAGGGCGGCTCTTTTCCGTTGCATGGTTATACGATTGAGCCGTACCGGTGGTCGCTGGCCGACCGCCCCGGACGGCCGTCAGCCCCTGCCCCGTAGAGGGCCCGGGGGGTGTTGCCACCGGGGGCGCTCGCCGCTC
>URBA01000307.1 GCA_900545905.1 uncultured Collinsella sp. | reverse complement strand
AGAGCGCGTAATAGTAGATGACCGTGCCATCGGGCGTGGTGCGTGTCAGGCTTACGCGGCGGGTGCCGCCCTCGAGCGACAGGGCGCGCGCAACCGCCTCCGGGTCGGCGAGCGCCGCCGGGTTGTCCTGGGCAATCTGAGACATGAGCTCGGCATTTTGTGTATACGAGCTTGCCACCGTCTCCAGAATGCTGCGGTCGGTGAGCACCGTTGAGGCACGCGAGCTGTCGTAGCTCGACAGCAACGTGAGCTTGGGTGCGCCCGCGTCGTCGACCGTATAGATGCCCGCGACCTCGCCGGCCTTAAGCACACGGTTCGCATCGGCTGCGTCGTCGCACTCGTGGATCTCGAGCAGCTGATTGTCGCTCTCCTTGGCAAGCGACGTCGCCACGTCCTTAAAGGTCGAGGCGTCCCAGGCCTCGTCCGCTATGACGGCAACCGGTACCGGGTCGACCGTGCCGTCAGAGCTCAGATTCGCAAACATAAACATGAACATCGTGGAAAGTGCGATGGGAAAGAGAGCGCCCCAGACCCACGTGCTCGGCCGGCGCAGCAGCGTCTTGACCGTAGTGATGATGGTGTTGAACATGACTGCCCCCTAGTCGCGCAGCTCGCGGCCGGTGATCTCGAGGAACACGTCGTTGAGGGTCGGCGGCTCGCTCCACACGCGGCCGAGCGCCACATCGGCGGCGCGCAGCGTGTCGAGGATGTCGACCAAATTGTGCGGGCTCGCTTCGCAGGTGCAGACGAGCTCGCCGCCGGACAGCTCAACCGAAAGCACGTGCTCGAGGGCGCGCAGCCGCTCGACCGTGGCGGTCTCGGCGGCGCCGACCTCGACAGTCACGCGCTCGCCCATTTGAATCATGCGTTTGAGCTCGTCATTGGTGCCCTGCGCCAGCACACGTCCGCCGTCCATGATCATGATGCGGCTGCAAATCTGCTCGACTTCCTCCATGTAATGGCTGGTATACACCACCGTGGCGCCCTCGTCGCGCAAGCGGCAGATGCCCTCCAGGATGGCGTTGCGGCTCTGCGGGTCGACCGCCACCGTGGGCTCGTCAAAGAAGATGAGCTCGGGCTTGTGCGCGATGCCACAGGCGATGTTAAGGCGGCGCGCCAGACCACCCGAGAGCTTGCCGGGGCGAAACTTAGTAAAGTCGCCCAGGCCGACAAAGTCGATTGCCTCGTCCACCAGCGCGCGGCGGCGCTTGCGGTCGTTTACGTAGAGACTGCAGAAATAGTCGATGTTCTCGCGTACCGTGAGCTCGTCAAACACCGCCACCTGCTGCGGCACCACGCCAATGCGGCGCTTAAGGTCGTAGCGGGCGGGCGTCATGGGCTCGCCGAACAGCTCGATGGTGCCCTTGTCGTAGGCAAGCAGTTGCAGGATACAGTTGATGGACGTGGTCTTGCCCGAGCCGTTGGGGCCGAGCAGACCAAAGATCTCGCCGGGGGCGATGTTCAGGTTAAAGTGGTCGAGCGCAATAAGATCGTCGTAGCGCTTGACGAGGTTTTCGACGTGGACGATGTCAGTCATGAGGCGGCCCTTCTGTTGATCGCGGCCCGGTACGATTGCATCATCGCAGGAGCGGGCGGCGCGCACCAGTGAGCTTTGTCACGAGTGCGGCGGGGCGGCGGCGCAGGAGGAATGTCACAGTTGCGTGGGCAAGCGTCTTCCCCGCGCGCGGCATCGCGTACAATACCCGTATGAACAGGCTATTCGACAAATCGATCGTGCTGGCGTGCTGTATCGCAGCCGCCTTAGGCCTTGCTGTGGACGCGCGCTTGGTCGCAGCGTTTTGCCTTGGCGTTATCATCACCGCCTTGGCCGAAGTCGCACAAGGTGAACGCGCCCGCCGCGCCAGTGAGGCCGGCAGCTACGTCTACGTCATCGTGGCCGTCTTTGTACCGTCGTTTATGCCGTTTGCGCCCCTCGCCTTCTATGACATCGCGCGACGCGTGCGCCGTGAGCACGCCTGGCCTGCGCTGGGCATTGGCATCATCTTTGCCTTCGCCCTCGTCGCGGACCTTCGCGCCGGCGCGCTCACCACCCGAACGCTCCTGCTGACCGCCATCCTTTCGGCCGCCGCCACCTTGCTGTCACTGCGCACCGCACAGCTCGAGCGCGAGCAGGAGCGCATGCGCCGCATCCGCGACGGGCTGCAGGAACGAACTCTCGCGCTCGAGGCGCGCAACCGCGACCTCGCCGACCGTCAGGACTACGAGGTCGAGCTCGCGACACTTACCGAGCGCGCCCGCATCGCGCGCGAGATCCACGACAATGTGGGCCACCAACTTACGCGCGCCTCGCTGCAAACCGAAGCCCTGCGCGTGGTCCACGCCAACGAACCCGGCGTCGCCGCCGACT
>URBA01000306.1 GCA_900545905.1 uncultured Collinsella sp. | reverse complement strand
GGAGGTTGAAAGATATTATTACCAAGTCTTTTCCTGCTTCAGGCGCACCTTCACGACCTGAAGCCACATTTGCCCAGAGGAGGTGACAATATGAAGGCTTATGAACTGCTGTTCTTTGTTGACCCGTCGCTCGACCCCGAGACTCGTCTCGCTGTTATGAAGCGTATCGATACCACGATCGCTGAGGGCGCTGGCAAGGTCGACTCCGTTGACGAGTGGGGCAAGCGCAAGCTCGCCTACGAGATCAACGACCTCACCGATGGTGACTACACCCTCATCAACTTCCACGCAGATCCTACCCAGATCGCCGAGCTTGATCGCGTCCTGCGCATCACCGACGCTGTGGTCCGCCACATGATCGTCCGTCGCGACGACCAGGAGTAAGACTGTCGTTTTGGACTGGGCTTGTGCCCCAAGAGGAAGTAGTGAGTTATGAGCATCAATCGAGTGAACATCACCGGTAACCTCACCCGCGATCCCGAGCTGCGCGCCACCGCCGGCGGAACCCAGGTTCTGTCTTTTGGCGTCGCCGTGAACGATCGTCGCCGCAACGCGCAGACTGGCGAGTGGGAGGACTATCCCAACTTTGTCGACTGCACTATGTTCGGCACCCGCGCCGAGGCCGTGAGCCGTTTCCTGGCAAAGGGAAACAAGGTCGCGATCGAGGGCAAGCTGCGCTACAGCTCTTGGGAGCGCGACGGCCAGCGCCGGAGCAAGCTTGAGGTCATCGTCGATGAGATCGAGTTTATGAGCTCCCGTGGTGGCCAGGGTGGCTACGACCAGGGCGGTTACGCCCCCGCAGCTCCCGCGCCCGCAGCACGTCCTGCCGCACCGGTGGCTACGCCGCCCGCGGTCGACGTCTACGATGAGGACATCCCGTTCTAAGGGTTGTTCACCTATTTTTGAGTGAGAGGCGGCTTCGGTTCGCCGAAGTTGCCAAACGAAAGGTATTTTGACATGGCTAATGATTTTTCTGCACGTCAGCCGCGTCGTAAGTACTGCCAGTTCTGCAAGGAGAACACTGAGTTCATCGACTATAAGGACACTCAGCTTCTCCGTAAGTACATGACCGACCGTGGCAAGATCAAGCCCCGTCGCGTCACTGGCGCTTGCACGCAGCATCAGCATGACATCGCCAACGCCATCAAGCGCGCCCGCGAGATGGCTCTCCTGCCGTACACCGTCCCCGTGGTTTCCTCTCGTGGCAACCGCGACCGCGGCTAAGAAGGGAGACGCATCATGAAGGTTATTCTTCTCGATGAGATCAAGGGCAAGGGCGGCGAGGGTGACGTCGTAGAGGTCGCTCAGGGTTACGCTGAGAACTTCCTGTTCCCCAAGAAGCTCGCTGTTGCCGCCACCAAGGGCAACCTCAAGCAGCTTGACGAGCGTCGCAACAACATCGCCAAGCGCGAGGCCGTCCGTTTGGCTACCGGCAACGAGACCAAGGCTGCCTTCGAGGGCAAGACGGTCACCGTTGACGTCAAGGTCGGCGACGAGGGCATCCTCTTTGGCTCCGTTACCGCCGCTATGATCGCTGACGCCATCAAGGCTCAGCTCGGTATGGACATCGACCGCAAGCGCGTCGAGCTCGGTAAGCCCATCAAGGTTGCCGGTGCCCACACCGTTGCCATCTCGCTGTACCGCGAGATCAAGGCCGAGGTTGTCGTTCTCGTCGGCGTTACCGCCGAGGAGCTTGCTGCCGAGGCTGAGGTCGAGGAGGCCGCTGAGGTCGCCGAGGCCGAGACCGCCGAGGTCGAGACTGAGGCTGCTGCCGAGTAGCATTTGCTGCAACGCAACAATCTTGTTCTAAGAAGGGCGCTCTGGGAAACCAGGGCGCCCTTTTTGCTTTTTAGCGCGATGCGAGCGCCATAGAGGGCGTTGCGGTGAGGTCTATTCGTGGGACCGTTCATCCGTTTGGTTCGGTGATGATTGGCCGCGCGCGGCGCGTTTTGGGACCGTGGCTGATACTATGGATGCTCGCAAGCGATATGAATGAGGATGCTCATGGCATATGACGATAGGGAGATCGGGCTGACGGTCGAGGACCGCGGCTCAAAGTTGGGTCTTCCCCAAAACCAAGATGCAGAGGCCAATGTACTGGCCGCTATGCTGCTATCGCCCGAGGTGGTCGAAGAGGCCCAGGTCGAGCTGCAGCCCGATGACTTCTACCGGCCCATTCATAAGACCATCTATACTGCGATGGTCGATATGTACAACAGCCGCATTCCCATCGACTCCATCTCGCTGATCGATTACCTGCGCAGCATCAACAAGCTCGATGCCGTGGGCGGCGAGGCGTACATTTTGGAGTTGATGGGTCAGACCCTGTCGCTCGTCAACTGGCAGCACCATGCCGCCATCGTTCGCCGCGA
>URBA01000305.1 GCA_900545905.1 uncultured Collinsella sp. | reverse complement strand
CCATTTACTTTAACGCCATCAATACCGGCGCTTCCTCGGCCGACCTGGTGGTCGCCTGGGGCAATGCACAGACGATCGCCTCGCTGGTCATCGCCATGCTCATGCCCATTCTGGGCGCACTTGCCGACTACGCCGGCAACAAAATCAAGTTCTTCTTGAGCTTTTTCCTCACGGGCCTGGTTCTTTGCCTGGCGCAAGCTATCCCAATGTCCGCCATGGCATTTTTGACCGTGTACGTGCTGTGCACCATCGGCCTTAACTCTTCTATGACGTTCTACGACGCCATGCTGCCCGACGTTACCACCGACGAGCGCATGGACGCCGTGTCCAGCTCGGGTTATGCCTGGGGCTACATCGGTTCCACCGTGCCGTTCGTCATCTGCCTGGCGCTCATCATGGGTGGCCCCGCTCTTGGCGTCCCCACCATGCTGGCAACGCGTCTGTCTTTTATCATCACTGGTGCCTGGTGGCTCATCTTTACCCTGCCGCTCATTCACGCCTATAAGCAAAAGTATGGTCGCGAGCGCGGTCCCGAGGACACCATCGGCCACATCGTGGGCGGTGTGTTCTCCGAGGTCGGACACACCATGCGCGAGATCGCCCACAACAAGACCGTGCTGGTCTACATGATCGCGTTCTTCTTCTATATCGACGGTGTGCACACGGTCATTTCCATGGCAACCAGCTACGGATCGGCCTTGGGCATTGATTCGACCCAGTTGGTCCTGGCGCTGCTCGTTACGCAGTTCGTGGCCTTTCCGTCCGCCATCATCTACGGCAAGCTCGCCGGACGCGTGGGCACGCTCAACATGATCCTGGTGGCGGTCGCCGCCTACATGGGCATTGTGCTGTTCGCCGCGTTCTTCCTAAAGACCGCCTTTGAGTTCTGGGTGCTTGCCATTATGGTCGGCCTGTTCCAGGGCGGCGTGCAGGCGCTCAGCCGTAGCTACTTTGGTCGCATTATCCCCAAGGAAAAGTCCAACGAGTACTACGGCTTCTTTGACATCTTTGGTCGTTATGCAAGCGTCATGGGTACCTTCCTAGTGTCGGTCGTTACCTCGCTGACCGGCAACCCGTCGCTGGGCGTCCTTTCTATTGGCGTGCTGCTGATCGTTGGCTTTATGCTGCTGGTTCGCCTGTCCCGCATGACTCGGGCAGCAGAGCATGCCGCATAGGAGTGAGCGGCTATTGTGCCTGTCCACGGTACTCTTTTGGGGTTATCCGCAATAAACATTGCGACTTGCGAGCAATGATTTGCCCAAGTGGGTATGATGGAATCAGCTAGGTCGCGGGGCGTCGCCTGTGTTTGGCGGCGCCCCGTTTTTGTGTTGCAGGGAGGGTAAGGCATGAACGCCACGGTCGTGATTCCAACGTATTGGGCGGGCGAGGACGCTCGCGCAAACGCCCCTGGCACCTACGATCATTCGACGCGACTCAACGCCGCCAATCCCGAACTCGACCGTTGCCTGGCCTCGCTCGAACAGGTGCGCGACATTCCACGTATTATCTTGCTGGTGGTTTGCCCCGTTTCTGCCACAGCCGATGTGTCGTTGCGCGTGCACGATATCGTCAACGCACATCCTGCGCTCAAGGTCACCGTTGTCACCAATACTCAGGCATCGCGTATCGCCGATCGTGTGGCGCAGATTGCGCCCAAGGGTTCGGGCGAGTGCGTGAGCCTGCGAGGCTACGGTGCCATCCGTAACATGGGCCTTGCCTGCGCGGCGGTGCTGGGGCACGATGCGGTTGTCTTTTTGGATGACGACGAGACCGTCATCGACGCCGACTTTATGAAGCGTGCGACGTATGCACTGGGGCAGCAGACGCGCCAGGGCTTGCCGATCTTGGTCAAAAGCGGCTACTTCTACGATCGCGATGGATCGCCGCTGGCCCCTACGGACAAGGCGGGTATCTGTCATCGCTGGTGGACCAAGCGCATCGAGTTCAATCGCTGGATGAAAAAGGCACTCTCGGGTACCCGCATCTCGCGTTCCAACTACGTGTGCGGCGGCCTGATGGCCCTGCATGCCCGCGCCTTTACCCGCGTGGCCTTCGACCCGTTTATCACCCGTGGCGAGGACCTCGACTACCTGTTTAACATGCGCATGTTTGGCTACGATGTGTGGTTCGATAACGAGTGGACCGTGCGTCACCTGCCCCCGGAGTCCGAAAAGCGCTCGCCGCGCTTTATGCAGGACGTGTACCGTTGGTACTACGAGCGGGCCAAGCTGACGTTCGCCGCGCACCAGAAGGAGCTCATTCCCGTTACGGCGGCATCGCTCATGCCCTACCCAGGCCCGTGGATCTCGCGCGAGCTCGACGACCGTGTGCGCAAGACCGCCATGGTCCGCAGCGTGTTTACCCGCGAGCATGAGGGCTACCTGCGCATC
>URBA01000304.1 GCA_900545905.1 uncultured Collinsella sp. | reverse complement strand
GTGGGCGGGCGGGATGCGAATGCAACGGGCATGCGCTGTCAGTCGGGGAAGGCGCATGCCCGTTGCACGGGGACGCGACCGGCGCCCCCGTGCGCGGCGAGTTTACAGCTTGGCGATGGCGTCGTCCACGTGCGCGACGTAGATGTCGTCGACCGCGACGTTCTGTCCCAGACCCTGGAGCAGGCACGTCACTTCGAAGCCGGCGGCCACGAACTTCGCAGCCCAGCTGTCGGGGTCGGTCTCGTCTGCCATGTCGTTGTTCGCGTGGTCGCCCGCGACCACCATGAACGGCGCGAGCACGGCCTTCTTGTAGCCTGCGGCGCTCGCGGCGGCGATAACATCCTCGCAGGTCGGTTCAGCCTCGACGGTGCCGACGAAGAACTGCGTCAAGCCCTCGTTCTTAAACACTTCCTGCATCTTGGCATAGTCGGCGTTGGAATCGGCTTCGGTGCCGTGGCCCATGAGGCACAGCGCCGTCTTGCCGTCGTCGAAGGACGCCATGTTCTCCTTAATGGCTGCGGCCACCTTCTTGTAGTCGTCGTCGGAGGTGAGCAGCGGGTCGCCGAGCGAGATTTTGTCGAACTTGTCGGCGTACTTGTCGAGCTCGTCTTTCACGTCGGTGTATTCCAGGCCACCCATGAGATGCGTCGGCTGCACGACGATTTCCTTCACGCCGTCTTCCACGCAGCGGTCGAGCGCCTCGGTCATGTTGTCGATCGTGATGCCGTCGCGCTTCTTCAGCTTGTCGATGATGATCTGCGCGGTGAAGGCGCGGCGGATGTCGTAGTCCTGCCAGTACTTCTCGCGGATAGCGTCTTCGATGGCGCCGATGGTGATGTGGCGCGAGTCGTTGTAGCTCGTGCCAAAGCTCGTGACGAGGATGACCGGCTTCACGGCCTTCTCCTTTTCACTCGATTTTTCGGAACTCGCGGAGGTGTTGGAGCAGCCCGCGAGCGCGACTCCGGCGAGCGCGACGGCTCCGGTTGCTGCGGCGCCCATGAAGCCGCGGCGCGACATCTGGTCGGACATGGTTTTTCCTTTCCTCGGTTTGCCGGTCCCCCGGCGACAGTTGCTTGTCGGCACAAGCGAAAGAAAAGCGCACCCCTCGGGGTTCACAAGGAGCTAACGCCACGGCGATGCCGTGAGGAAAAGGCGAAGCAGTCTGGCTTGGGGCGCGAGGCGGTTCGCCCGCGCGTCCTATACAGTAATGTCCCTTGCCCAGGATTCCCACCTGGTTCCCTCCGCAAGCCAGCGCGGGCTGTGCGGGCGCCGCGCCGGTCATTTCCTTTTATCCGATTGTCATATGCTCGTTGCCGAAACTTTTACTATGATAGTGGGCACTTGTGAACGTGTCAAAGCCAGGGCGGGCGGCATTGCGCCTCCTGCCTGCGTATTTGCGCCGATTGCCGCCGCAGGCGCCGTGTTTTGCCCGCTGCGCGAATGGCGGCGTAAACGGTTGCGATGAGAAACGGGAAGGGAAGGCTCGGATGATTCATATCGTTGGCGCAGGCTCGGGCGCCGCCGACCTTATCACGCTGCGCGGGGCGCGCCTTCTGCGCGCAGCCGACGTGGTCGTTTGGGCGGGAAGCCTTGTGAACCCCGAGCTGCTCGCTGAGTGCAAGGAATCCTGCATCGTCTACGACAGCGCGCACATGACCTTGGAGGAAGTGCTCGACGTGATGTGCGCGGCAGTTGCGCGGGGCGAGGAAGTGGTGCGCCTGCACACGGGCGACCCGTGCCTGTACGGCGCCATCCAGGAGCAGATGGACGCGCTCGACGCGCGCGGCGTGGACTACGAGGTGGTGCCCGGCGTGTCGAGCTTTTGCGGTGCCGCGGCGGCGCTTCGCCAGGAATACACGCTGCCGGGAATCAGCCAGTCGGTCGTGATCACGCGGCTTTCCGGACGTACCCCCATGCCCGCGGGCGAGGGCATGCGCACCATGGCGGAAAGTGGCTCGACTATGGTCATCTTCCTGAGCTCGGGTATGCTCGCCGAGCTTTCCGACGAGCTTTTGGCCGCGGGCCGCAGCTCCGACGAGCCGGCGGCGCTCGTGTACAAGGCGACCTGGCCTGAGGAGCTCGTGGTGCGCTGCACAGTGGGCACGCTCGCCGATGCGGGCGCGCGAGAGGGCATCGACCGCACGGCGCTCGTGGTGGTGGGCCGCGTGCTCGGAGCTCGCGGCGGGTTTTCGCACAACGGCGCGCAAGCAGAGTCGTACGAGCGCAGCAAGCTTTACGACCCTTCGTTTGCCACGGGGTATCGGAAGGCGAGCAGCTAGCGTGGCCTTCGAGCACTACATATATACCGGGACGACCCGCCTGCGCTGCGGCTACACCACGGGGAGCTGCGCCTGTCTCTTATACACATCTCCGAGCCCACGAGACTACGCTGCATCTCG
>URBA01000303.1 GCA_900545905.1 uncultured Collinsella sp. | reverse complement strand
CTTGCGCAAACGCCCCTGGCACCTATGACCATTCGACGCGACTCAACGCCGACAATCCCGAACTCGACCGCTGCTTGGCCTCGCTTGAGCAGGTGTGCGACATTCCGCGCATCATCCTTTTGGTGGTCTGTCCCGTTTCTGCCACAGCCGATGTGTCGCTGCGCGTGCACGAGATTGTCGACGCGCATCCCACGCTCAAGGTCACCGTTGTCACCAACACCCAGGCCTCGCGCATCGCAGACCGGGTTGCTCAGATCGCGCCCAAGGGTTCGGGCGAATGCGTGAGCCTGCGAGGCTACGGTGCCATCCGCAACATGGGGCTAGCCTGTGCCGCTGTGCTGGGGCATGACGCGGTTATCTTTTTGGATGACGATGAGACTGTCATCGACGCCGACTTTATGAAGCGCGCGACCTATGCGTTGGGGCAGCAGACGCGTCAGGGCTTGCCGATCTTGGTCAAGAGCGGCTATTTCTACGATCGCGACGGCTCGCCGCTGGCTCCCACGGACAAGGCGGGCATCTGCCATCGTTGGTGGACCAAGCGCATCGAGTTCAACCGTTGGATGAAAAAGGCGCTCTCGGGCACCCGCATCTCGCGCTCCAACTACGTGTGCGGCGGTCTGATGGCCCTGCACGCCCGCGCCTTTACGCGTGTGGCCTTTGACCCGTTTATCACCCGCGGCGAGGACTTGGATTACCTCTTTAACATGCGCATGTTTGGCTACGACGTGTGGTTCGATAACGAGTGGACCGTGCGCCATCTGCCTCCGGAGTCCGAAAAGCGCTCACCGCGCTTTATGCAGGATGTATACCGTTGGTACTACGAACGGGCCAAGTTGACATTCGCCGCGCATCAAAAGGAGCTCATTCCCGTTACGGCGGCATCGCTCATGCCCTATCCGGGCCCGTGGATTTCGCGCGAGCTCGACGACCGCGTGCGCAAGACCGCTATGGTCCGCAGCGTGTTTACCCGCGAGCATGAGGGCTACCTGCGCATTTGGCGCCATGGTATCGGCGAGGCAAAGGCCTATGCGCGCCAAAACGCTGCAAGCTACCTGCGTTTCCAGAGCTTTTGGCCCAAGATCATGGACGGGCTTTGGCGTGACGCACAACTGATCAGTATCCTGGAGGGGGCCGAATGATCGACCGCCGCGCCCAGCGCGATAGTTCAATATCAATCTTTCGCATCATTGCCGTTGGCTGCGCCATTTGCGTGCTGGTGTACTTTATTTTTGCCTTGGTGACCGGTATCGAGCCGATCGCCACGGTGATTGCCTGCGCGCTGCTGTGCATCTTTCTGTGCATCTTTATTTTTTTGACGCTCAATCCCGATTCGGTACGCTCCCAGTACACCGAGGAGACGCTCTCGGTTGCCTCGGCCATGCTCGAGGACATTAAGGGCGGTCTGACGCAGGAGTCGGCGCGTTTGGTGTGCCGGCGCATTTTGCCCGAGACGCGCGCCATGACGGTGGCCATCACCGACGAGGGCAACGTGTTGGCCTGCGCGGGCGAGTTTGAGGAAAAACTACTGCCAGATTCTCCCATCCACACGCTTGCCACACGCTACGTTATCGAACATGGCATCGTGCAGTCGTTCAACCGCGTGGTGGACGTGGTGGGTTCGGATGGCTCGCACAACCATGTTCCCGCCGGTATCATCGCGCCCATCAAAGTGGGCGACCGCACCGTCGGTACGCTCAAGTTCTACTACAAGACCCCGCGCGCCGTCGACCGTACCCAGTATGCGCTCGCCTCGGGCTTTGCCGAGATCCTGTCCACGCAGCTCGCCATCCACGAGCTCGAGGTGCAAAAGGAACTCACAGCGCGCGCCGAGGTGCGTGCGCTGCAGGCGCAGATTAACCCGCACTTCCTGTTCAACACGCTGAACACCATTGCATCGTTTACGCGCACCGACCCGCTGCGGGCCCGCGAACTGCTTCGTGAGTTCTCATCGTTCTATCGTGCCACGCTCGACAACTCGGGATCGCTTATTCCGGTCTCGCGCGAGGTTGCACAGACCAAGCGCTACCTTACCTTTGAGAAGGCCCGCTTTGGCGAGGACCGCGTGCTTGCGACGTTCGATGTGTCCG
The DNA here is from genome assembly GCA_900545905.1 of uncultured Collinsella sp. Lineage (GTDB taxonomy): Bacteria > Actinomycetota > Coriobacteriia > Coriobacteriales > Coriobacteriaceae > Collinsella. Next base: position 310 of record URBA01000303.1, on the reverse strand, counting down.
AGGACGTGGAAGATACGCTGGTGCCGGCGTTCGTGATCCAGCCGATTGTCGAGAACGCCGTACGTCATGGTATGGGCGATGACGACGCCCTGAGGATCGACGTGACCGTTCACCAAGACGGCGAGGATGCAATCTTGATTGCCGTGGCCGATAATGGCGTGGGCATGGATGAGGGTACCGCCGCCAGACTGTTTGACGAGCGCTCTGCCCGTCCCGACGCCAACTCTCCCCAGGGTGGCGGCGCCGGTGTGGCCATGCACAATATTTCGGAGCGCATCCATCGCTTTTATGGGCCGCACTCCTATACGCG
>URBA01000302.1 GCA_900545905.1 uncultured Collinsella sp. | reverse complement strand
CCCGGCTTTAGGTGTCCGCTCGATGAGGGCGAGGCCTATACGGACTACGAGCTGCGCTTTGAGAAGGACGAGGCTGCGGAGCTTTGCACCGCTGTCCCTTCGACTGGCTTGATTGATGTGGACAGGCGCTCCAAGAACCCCATGGTGGGAAAGACGCTGCCTCTGTCGCATGAGCTCTTCGATTTTGCGGAGACCATCTTTGACGTGCTCGAGAGCCGTCAGGTCACGCTTTCCAAGAAGGGCGAGGACAAGGGTGTTCGCTTGAGCTTTGAGGGTTTCCCGTATCTCATTGTGTGGAGTAAGCCCGAGGGCGATTTTGTGGCAGTTGAGCCCTGGGGTGGCCTTTCGACCTGTTCCGATGAGGACGACGTGCTTGAGCACAAGCGCGGCTGTCTTATCGCCAAGCCCAAAGAAACCATCGTGCGCTCGTTCACGATCGAGATTCTGTAGTCGCATGTAGCCAATTCGTTTTGCAAGGCATAAGGAGCCTGCGAGATAAGGAGCTAGAAATGATCCTCACCGTTACGATGAACCCGTCTGTCGATACGCGCTATCAGCTCGATGAGCTCATTATCGACGACGTAAACCGTGTGACGCCCGAAAAGACTGCCGGCGGCAAGGGCCTTAACGTAGCCCGCGTCCTTGGTCAGCTGGGCGACGACGTTGTGGCAACCGGCCTGCTTGGTGGTCATATGGGCGCCTATATGGCCGAGCTCATGGATGCCAATGGCATTAAGAATGATTTTGTGCCCATCAAGGGCGAGACTCGCATTTGCCTCAACATCCTCCACGCCGGCAACCAGACCGAGCTGCTCGAGAGCGGCCCGACAATTGCCCCCGAGGAGCTCGATGCCTTTACCGCCAAGTTTACCGAGCTTGCGAGCAAGGCCGCTGTCGTTACCATCTCGGGTTCGCTGCCCCGCGGCGTCGAGGCAGACTACTATGCCAAGATCACGGGCATTGCCGAGAACGCCGGCGCCAAGGTGCTGCTCGATACCTCGGGTGCTTCGCTCGAGGCCGCCCTTAAGTCCGAAATTAAGCCCGAGCTGGTCAAGCCTAACCTGACCGAGATCAACGGCCTTTTGGGCACGAGCTTTACCACCGACGATGTGGACGAGCTCCGTGCCGCGCTCGCCTCTGACGCCCGTTTCTCCGATATCCCCTGGGTCGTCGTGTCCATGGGCGCTGCCGGCTCCGTTGGCTTCCACAATGGTCGTGCGTTCCGCGCAAAGACGCCCGATATCCCTGCCGTTAACGCAACAGGCTCTGGTGACTCCACTATCGCAGGCTTCGCACATGCCATCGCTGCTGGCGCAGACGACGAGACGGTGCTGCGTACCGCCAACACCTGCGGCAAGCTCAACGCCATGGATCCCATGACCGGCCATCTGGTCATGGACCGTTGGGACGAGGTCTACAACGGCGTTGTCGTGACTGAGCTGTAAGGGCTTGGGCATCGGCCTCGGCATCGATTGCTAGCTCATGTCGACGACAAGTGCGATAGCATTATGTCGGGGCGCGACGCCGACGTTGTCGTGTTCAATCCCGACCTTACCCTGGTCGAGACGTATGTGGGTGGCAACAGCGTCGGTAACGCGTTTACCGAGTAGCCGCCAAAGAAGCGATCCGAAAGGGGATTTAGATGATTTACGGTGCATTGGGCGATATCGAGGAGTATCGCGGAATGCTCAAGGGCCTCGACGTGCTGATCGATTGGCTCGAGGAGAACGATCCGGCGAAGCTCGAGGTCGGCAGCCATCCGATTCTGGGCGACAAGGTCTTTGCGAACGTCATGGCTCCCACGACGCGTCCCGAGGCCGAGGCTCACTATGAGACGCATCAGCGCTATCACGACTTGCAGATTGACGTCGAGGGTCGCGAGGCCTTTAAGGTTGCCACGGGCAGCCTGACGCTGGTCCAGGAGTTTGACGAGAAGGACGACTACGACCTGGTCGATTCAGACGCCTCGATTGCCGGCGATCTTGCCGACGACAAGTTTGCGCTGTTTGTTGCCGGCGAGCCTCATATGCCCACGCTCGAGTTCTCGGGCGATGGCGCGCAGCCGGTCAAGAAGGTCTGCTTTAAGCTGCTTGCCGACGCGTACTGGGAGGAGTAGCGCGCCGCTCGATTGAGCTGTGTTGGCGCGATTTCCTTGATGAGGTCGCGCTTGAGCCCCGTTGATCGTGGCTTCCCGTTTGGGGAACACGGTTGACGGGGCTTTTGTTTTTGGACAGGGGAGTCGCCGGCGACGTGGCCCTTGGATTGACGGGTACGAGAGAAATCGGCAACAAAAAAGCCGCCCGAAGGCGGCTGTCTTGTGCAATGGAGCCAGCGACCGGGCTCGAACCGGTGACCCCCGCTTTACGAGAGCGGTGCTCTACCAACTGAGCTACGCTGGCGGCCATGT
>URBA01000301.1 GCA_900545905.1 uncultured Collinsella sp. | reverse complement strand
GTCCAGCAAAATCCCGTGCCTATCGAGACGATCGAGTGGTAGCGCCCATGGACCAGGACCGCCAAAACAGCCTACGCCGCGACGCACAGAACACGGAGCGCGAGCAGGATTTTACGACCTACCGCACTGCCCAAAGCTCAAACGATATGGTGCCGACGGTTTTTCGCCGTGGCATCTACCGCACAATCCGAGGCAGTCTTAAGCGCTTCTTGTCAATCGTGGTCATCACCGCGCTTGGCGTGAGCGTGATGTGCGGCCTTAAGGCGGGTTGCGAGGACCTGTGCGATTCGGTTGACGCCTACTTCGACCAGCAAAATGTCTATGACATTAACGTGCAGTCGACCTATGGCCTGACCGACGATGATCTCGCCGCCATCCAAGAGGTCGATGGTGTCGAGACGGCCGAGGGCATCTACACCGAGACCGCCTACACCGCCGTGGGTACAACGCGCGAGCGTGTCGTCGTACAGAGCCTCTCCAAGGAGAACATCGATCAGCCAGTGCTCGTGAACGGCGATTTGCCCGAGAGCGCCGATGAGGTCGCGGTGACTTCGAAGTTCCTGAAGGCTTCGGGTAAAAAGCTCGGCGATACGGTGAGCTTTGCTGCCAACGATGCGAGCTCGTCGAACCAAAGCGCCAAGGATCAGTTTGCCGCAGGCGAGTACACCATCACGGCCGAGGTTCTCGATCCCACTGATGTGAGCTCCGACTCGACAGTCAACGCCTTTCGCGCTGCTTCGGCCGCGGACTACAAGTTCTATGTGAGCGAGGACGCCGCGACATCTTCTTCCTACTCTGCGGTCCACGTGATCGTCGAGGGCGCCAAGAGCCTCAACTCCTATTCGGATGCCTACGCGGCAAAGATCAACAAGGCCAAGGGCAATATCGAGAAGATCCGCGAGGAGCGTGAGAAGGCGCGCGCTCAGGAGCTGACAGTCGACACGCCGGCAAGCTTAGATGCGGCTGAGCGCCAGACGAATATGCTCTTTGGGATTGAACAGGGCAACATCAACCGCATGGCAGAGGGCAGCGACGAGCGTGCGCAGGCGCAAGCCGACCTGGACCAGCGCCGTGCCGCCGCCGACCAGCAGTTTGCCGATGCCCGCGCCGAGCTCTCTGACCTGGGCGAATGCACCTGGTACATCCAGGACCGCGGCAATATCGCAAGCTACTCGAGCGTGGAGAGCGATAGCTCGTCAATTGAGGCCATCGCCACGGTGTTTCCGTTCATCTTCTTTATCGTCGCCGTGCTCATCAGCCTCACCACCGCCACGCGTATGGTCGAGGAGGAGCGCACGCTTATTGGCCTGTACAAAGCGCTCGGCTATTCGCGCGGGCGTATTCTGTCCAAATACGTGGACTATGCGCTGTGGGCTTGTCTGATCGGCGGCGTGCTCGGCAACATCATCGGATTTGTGGGCCTGCCGCTGTTCCTGTTTACGGTGTTCGACGACATGTACTCACTGCCCCAGATGCTGCTTTCGTACGACATCGTGTCGTCGCTCGTGTCGGTGGCGCTGTTTGCCGTGGGCGTGGTGGGCGCCACGATTATCGCCTGCCGCCACGAGATGGCCGAGACCCCGGCCTCGCTTATGCGTCCCAAGGCCCCGCGCGCTGGCTCGCGCATCTTGCTCGAGCGCATCGGCTTTATCTGGCGCCGCATGGGCTTTTTGAACAAGGTCGCTGCACGCAACCTTTTCCGCTATAAAAAGCGCGCCTTTATGACCATCTTTGGCATCGCGGGTTGCACCGCGCTTGTGATCTGCGGTATGGGTATTCGCGACACGTCGGTCGCGCTTTCGCCCAAGCAGTATGGGCATATCACGCGCTATGACTTGCTGGCGGTCGCCAACCCCGATGACTTTACGCAGACGTGCGCGGCGTTGGATGAGCGCAGCGCGGCCAATGATTCCAACGTGACCGTAACTTCGACGCTGCCGATCATGACTGACAACGTTACCTTTACGTTTGGCGGCAAGAGCGAGACCGTGCAGCTGATCGTGGTGCCCGATGACCGCATGAACGATCTGGACGACTACGTGTGCCTCGAGGACGAGTCCAAAGAGCCGCTATCCTTGCGTGACGGAGATGTGTACCTGAGCAAGAGTTCACAGCTGGTGCTGGGGATTCAACCGGGCGATACGGCGCACGTCCAGGATTCGTCGCTCAACGTAGCCAAGGTCAAAGTCAGCGACATTTCGCTCAACTATCTGGGCAACACGCTTTACATGACGCAGGGCACCTATGAGCGCGCGTTCGGCCGAAGCGCGCGTCTTAACGGCATCTTTGTGCTGCTTAAGGGTTCATCTTCTGACCAGATTGCGTTTAGCAAGAAGCTTAAAAGCGACGGTTGGCTCACCATCTCGAGCACGGCCGAACATTGGGAAAACTATGAGGCGAACTTTACTATCATCAATTCCGTCGTGGTGCTCGTGACCTTTATGGCGGCGTGC
>URBA01000300.1 GCA_900545905.1 uncultured Collinsella sp. | reverse complement strand
CCGAGGCCGGTATCGCCTACGATCCGTCCTGCAAGGCCGACGATATGCCGCCCGCGAGCTTCCCCGCCAAGCTTGTCCAGGTCCTTCACACTCGCTGGGCCGCCGGCAAGCCGGGCGTCATCGTGCTCGCCTGCGAACTCATCGATCACAACGGCGAGGAGCTGCTGCGCATCATGAACCAGTACGTGAGCGACTGGGGCTGGGAGGACGAGTTTGCGCAGTGGATGGCCAACGACTGCACCGTCTGCACCACGCTCGTCGACACTATCGTCCCCGGCCGCATCCGCGACCCCAAGGAGGCCGCTGCCGTGGCCGAGCGCCTGGGCTACGAGGATCCCTTCCTGGCCGTGCGCGAGCCCTTCCAGATGTGGGGCATCCAGGGCGACGAGTCGCTTGCCGAGAAGCTTCCCTTCGTGAAGGCCGGCCTGCCGGGTGTCTTTGTGACCCCCGATGTCACCCCGTACAAGAAGCGCAAGGTCCGCATCCTCAACGGCGCCCACACTGCCTTTGTTCCGGGCTCTTGGGTTGCCGGCTTTGACATCGTGCGCGATTGCATGCATGACGAGACCGTTCGCGGCTTCATGAACACCATGCTCTACGACGAGGTCATCCCGACGCTTGCCGCCGATCTGGATGTCGAGGACTGCAAGGCCTTTGCCGCCGCCGTCGAGAACCGCTTCGACAACCCGTTTATCGACCACGCGCTGCTCTCCATTTGCCTCAACTCAACCGCCAAATGGCGTGCTCGCGACCTGCCCACGCTCAAGGACTATGTTGCCGAGACCGGCAACCTGCCCAAGTGCCTGGCGACGAGCCTCGCTACGCTCATTGCCTTCTATACGCAGGAGCTCGTTGCTCGCGAGGGCGATGGCCTGCACCTGCGCCGCGCCGACGGCACCGAGTACACCGCTCAGGACGATGCCTTCGTGCTCGATTTCTACGCCGCCCACGCCGGTGCAGACGATGCCGAGCTGGTGCACGACGTGCTCAGCAACGAGCAGATGTGGGGCGAGGACCTTACGCAGATTGCCGGCCTTGAGGAGTTTGTCGTCAACGCGCTTGCCGTCGTGCGCGTCGAGGGCGCCAAGCAGGCCTTCGCCAACGCCCAGGCCTAAATCCTTCTGTGCGCCCGCCGGGCAACTGGCGGGCGTCCGCTGACTTCTGCTCAACCTGTAGGGTTAGGACTCTTTGTAATGAATACTATCCAGATCAATCCGGCCGACAACGTGATCGTCGCGCTGTCGCCGCTTGCCAAGGGCACCGCCGTCGCGGTTCCCGGGGTGGGCGAGGTCGTTGCCGCGGAGGATATTCCGCAGGGCCACAAGATGGCCGTGCGTGCCATTGCGGCGGGGGAGGACGTCGTCAAGTACGGTCTTCCTATCGGTCACGTGACGGGCGACATCCAGCCCGGTCAGTGGCTTCATACGCATAACGTCAAGACCAACCTTTCGGGCGAGGTCGAGTACGCTTACAACCCGACGCATCCGGTCGTTGAGCCGGTTGAGCCCGAGACCTTTATGGGTTTCCGCCGCGCTGACGGCCGCGCCGCCACGCGCAACGAGCTGTGGATCATCCCCACGGTCGGCTGCGTCAACGAGGTCGCACGTGCCATGTGCGAGCAGGCTCAGGATCTGGTCGAGGGCTCGCTGGAGGGCGTTTACTACTTCCCGCATCCCTTTGGCTGCTCGCAGACCGGTGCCGACCATGCCCAGACGCGCCGTCTGCTGGTGGCGCTCTCGCGTCACGCAAACGCTGCGGGTGTGCTGTTCCTGTCCCTCGGTTGCGAAAACTGCACGCACCAGCAGGTACTCGACGAGCTCGGTGACTTCGATCACGAGCGCGTTCGCTTCCTCACCTGCCAGGATGTAGCCGACGAGCAGGTCGAGGGCCACAAGATTCTGTCCGAGCTTGCTGACCTGGCCAAGCAGGCCAAGCGTGAGCCCATTCCGGCCTCCGAGCTGGTCATTGGCCTTAAGTGCGGTGGCTCTGACGGTCTTTCGGGCATTACCGCCAACCCCACGATCGGTCGCGTGAGCGATATGGTCGTCGCCCGTGGCGGCACGTCGGTGCTCACCGAGGTGCCCGAGATGTTTGGCGCGGAGAGCATTCTGCTCGATCGCTGTGAGAGCCAGGACGTCTTTAACGCAGCTGCCGACATGCTCAACGGCTTTAAGGACTACTTTATCAGCCATGGTGAGGTCGTCTATGAGAACCCGAGCCCCGGCAACAAGGACGGCGGCATTACCACGCTCGAGGACAAGAGCTGCGGCTGCGTGCAAAAGGGCGGATCTGCTCCCATCGTCGACGTACTGCCGTATGCCGGTCAGGCTGCCAAGCATGGCCTGAACATGCTGTGCGGTCCGGGCAACGACATGGTATCCACCACGGCCCTGACGGCTGCCGGCTGCCACGTAATCCTGTTCCTGTCTCTTATACACATCTGACGCTGCCGACGAAGCTAGAAGTGTAG
>URBA01000299.1 GCA_900545905.1 uncultured Collinsella sp. | reverse complement strand
GGCTCAAAACGGGTCTTCCTGTTACAGATCGAGACAAACGGAGCTGTCCCTCGGAATGATCTCGATCTGTAACATCTAGACATCAAAAGCGGGTCTAGATGTTACAGATCGAGACGTTTGCCTGGGTAGGTGCCCCGTCCCATTACATCCCTGTCAACAACACGACATCGAGAATCGTCACGATGGCACCAATCCCTACAAGCAGCGCGTTGAGCGGGCGCGAATTGGCGTATTTGCCCATGACGCGGCGTGAACTGGTGAGTCGTATGAGCACAAAAACCGTAATCGGCAGCTGAAGCGACAGCAGTGCCTGACTCCAGATGAGACCTTCAAAAGGATTTGGAACGACCAGGCACGCCGCCACTGCTCCGGCGAAACAGGCCGCCACCCCGACCGAGGAATGTCGGTCGTGGATGTCGTATTCCTCGTCGAACATGCCCGCAGTGATGGTTCCCGCCGCCATGCCCGCTGTCACGCTGCTCGATAATCCCGCGAACAGCAGCGCTACCGCAAAGATGGTCGAGCTCGCCGGGCCCAAGATGGGGGAGAGCGTGGCCGCTGCGACGGTGAGGTCGTCTACGACCATGCCGTGCGCAAAGAAGGTCGTTGCGGCCAGGATGACCATGGCCGAGTTGATTGCCCAGCCCACGCCCATCGAAAAGAGCGTGTCGAAGAGCTCGTAGCGCAGACGTTCTTCGATAACCTGCTCGCCTTGGCCTTCGAAGTGCATGGATTGGATGACCTCGGAGTGCAGAAAAAGGTTGTGTGGCATAACGACCGCACCCAGGACACTCACGATAATCGCGGCAGAGCCAGTGGGCATACTAGGCGTGATCCAGCTTGCGGCGGCTTGCGGCCAGTCGACCTTGACTAGTGCAAGCTCGGCCAAAAACGAGAGTCCCACCACGCCCACGAAGGCGATGATCCAGCGTTCGGCGCGTTTGTAGGAGCTTGTCATGAGCATCGCCATCGATACTGCCGCCACGATGACGCAGCCCGCGCGCACGGGCAGCCCAAAGAGCATTTGAAGGGCAATCGCGCCGCCCAGGACCTCGGCCATGGCGGTGGCGATGGTCGCGAGATAAGCGCTGCCGAGCACGGCGCGTCCCACGATGCGGGGGAGAAAGCGGGTCGTGGCCTCGGCGAGACAGGCGCCCGTGGCGATACCCAGGTGCGCCGCGTTGTGCTGCAGCACAATGAGCATAATCGTGGACAGTGTGACGATCCACAGCAGCGCGTAGCCAAACTGCGAGCCCGCGGCCATATTGGAGGCCCAGTTGCCCGGGTCGATAAAGCCGACGGTCACGAGCAGCCCGGGGCCGATATGCCGCGCAATGTCTAGGCCTCCGTGACCACCGGTGCGTCGGGAGCCAAAGTGTTGTTTGAGATGGTTGAGCATGGTGCGCTCCTGTGTATGGGCGGCGTGACGTCGCATCTGGGCCGTGCGGCGCCACGCGTCGGTTTTGGGTTGGGGCTACTTGTGCGCTTTGCCCTGATTGGCCACGGCGTCGATCTTGGCGGCGATGGTCGCCGGGTCGCCGATGTAGCGCTTGTCGAGGACGTTGAAATCGGTGTCGAAGGTGTAGACGAGCGGCACGCCGGTGGGGATGTTGACCTTGAGGATCTCCTCGGGCGTGAGGTGCTCGAGCTTCATGACGAGTGAGCGCAGGGAGTTGCCGTGTGCGGCGATGAGTACGCGCTTGCCGGCGAGCATCTGGGGGCGAATCTCGTCTTCGAAATAAGGCCAGGCGCGGGCGATCGTGTCCTTGAGGCACTCGGTATAGGGCAGCTGATCGGGCGCGACATCACGGTATTGCTCCTGGGTGTGGGGATCGCGCGCGTCGTCCGGCTCGAGTGCCGGCGGGCAGACATCGAAGGAGCGGCGCCAGATGAGCACCTGCTCGTCGCCGTGCTCCGCTGCGGCATCGGCCTTGTTGAGACCCTGCAACGCTCCGTAGTGGCGCTCGTTGAGCTTCCAGGATTTGATGACGGGCAACCACTCGCGATCCATTTGGCCGAGCACGATGTCGAGGGTGTGAATTGCGCGCTTGAGACGCGAGGTGTAGCAGACGTCGAAGTCGAAGCCCGCTTCTTTGAGGGCTCGACCGCCTGCTGCGGCTTCTTCGCGGCCCGTGTCGGTGAGTTCTACGTCGGTCCAGCCGGTGAACAGGTTGAGTTTGTTCCACTCGGATTCTCCGTGACGGATAAGGACAAGTTGCATTGTCTGTCGGTCTGCTCGGTGCGCCATAGGGGCCTCCTTGATCTGGCACGGTGTGCGTGCCGTTTGCTTGACGCCGCAAAGGATACCCGTTTTAAGCTTAAAAGTTAACCAAGACTAACAAAATTGTTGTATTTGAATAGGATGATGAAGGGGGGCTGCGAACTGTCTTGATCTGTAACAACTAGGGATGGAAATTGGGCCTAGGTGTTACAGATCGAGACAGGAAGAAATGGTCCTATGGAATGTCTCGATCTGTAACA
>URBA01000298.1 GCA_900545905.1 uncultured Collinsella sp. | reverse complement strand
CGGCACCGGCCAACGCGTTGAGCAAGAAGTTGCCCAGCTGCGTAAACTGGTTGATGGGCATGGCCGCCTGGCGCACAAAGACCAGGTAGCTCGCGAGCGCGCCCACGTCGGCGAGTCCCTTGATGCAGAGCATGCCGCCCGCCACGGCGACGATGGCATAGTTGACGTAGCCAATCACCACGGTCATGGGCACCATGGAGTTGGCATAGCTCACGGCGGCGGTGCCGGTGCGGCGAAGCTCGTCGTTGCGGCAGGTGAAGCCGGCGACATTCGCCGCCTCGCGGTTAAAGACCTTGATGACCTTTTGGCCCGAGACCATCTCTTCGACGTATCCGTCCAGGTCGCCAAGCGATGCCTGCTGGGCAGCAAAGAAACGCTTAGAGCGCGCGCCCGAGTAGCGCGCATACAGCACAATGGCCGCATCGCACACGAGTGTGATAATCGTGAGCTGCCAGTTAAGGATGATGAGCATAGCCGTGGTGCCCACAACCTGAATGGCGGCCTGAATCACGTTGGCAAAGCTGTTGTTGAGCGCCTCGGAGACGGTGTCGACGTCATTGGTGAAAAAGCTCATGATGTCGCCCGAGCGCGTGCTGTCAAAATAACTGAGCGGCAGCGTCTGGATGTGCGCGAACAGGTCGCGGCGAATATCGGACACCACGCGTTGGGCCGCGCGCACCATGATCTGCGAGTAGCCCAGGGCCGAAAGCACGCCCGCGGCGTAGATGATCGCCGTCAGGATGACCTGCTTGGCGAGCAGTTCCTCCCCGCCCGTAGCCAAACCGTTAACGATGGGGCGCACCATGTAGGTGCCGGCGAGGCTCGCGATGGCGGCGACGGAGGCGAGCACGCCCACCGCGAGCAACGAGAACTTGGCATGCCCCATGTAGGAGAGCAGGCGGCGCACCGTGCGCTTGAGGTCGGCCGGGCGTGCTTGGGCTGCGGTCTTAGGCATGGCGCTCACCCCCTTCCAAGGGCGATCCGCTGGGAACGGAGGAAAACGGATCATTCGCGCAGCCATCGTCGCCGCCGTCGCTGGCGTCCGTGTTCCCCGCAAACTCCATCTGCGAGGCGTAAATCTCCTGGTATATGTTGTCGCCCGCCAGCAGTTCCTCGTGCGTGCCCACGCCGTGGACACGACCGTCATCCAACACCACAATGCGATCGGCATCCATGACGCTCGCGATGCGCTGGGCGATGATGAGCACGGTCGTATTGGGAATCCGAGCGATGTGCTCGCGAATCTTAGCGTCGGTCGCCATATCGACCGCGCTGGTGGAGTCATCAAAAATGAGCACGCGCGGATGCTTGAGCAGTGTGCGTGCGATGCACAGGCGCTGCTTCTGGCCACCCGAGACACCGGCGCCGCCTTGGCCCAACTCGCCGTCGAGTCCGCCGATGCGATCAAGGAACTCGTCCACGCACGCCGCGCGGCAAGCCGCGAGGAGCTCATCGTCCGACGCCTGCGGATTACCCCACTGCAGGTTCTCGCGCACGGTGCCCGTGAACAGCACATTCTTTTGCAGCACAATGCCCACGGCATCGCGTAAGGTCGCGAGGTCGTAGTCGCGCACGTCGTGTCCGCCCACAAGCACGGTGCCCTCAGTGGCGTCGTACAGGCGCGCAATCAGCTGCACAAGCGAACTCTTGCCCGAGCCCGTGCCGCCGAGGATGCCCACCGTCGAGCCGCTCTCGATGCGAAGGTCGATATGCTCGAGCACATCCTCGGCTGCATCCGCGCGGTATTTAAAGGAAACGTCGCGAAACTCGATACTGCCGTCCGCTGGCGCCGCAATCGCGAGGTCTCCCGCGGGGTTGGCGATAAAGGGCTCCTCATCGAGCACCTCGGCGATACGGCCCACACTCGTAAGAGCGCGCGTGAGCAGCAAAAACACGTTGGAAATCATCATGAGCGAATTCATGATCAGCAGCACGTAGCTCATAAAGCCCGTGAGAGAGCCTACACCCAACTTGCCGGCGAGAATCATGCGGCCGCCAATCCACAGGATGGAGAGCGCAGCCACGTACATCGACAGCTGAAACACCGGCAGGTTGAGCACCGCGCTGCCAAAGGTCTTTGTCGCAGTGCGCGCGAGCTCGGTATTGACGGTGTCGAACTTGGCCTCCTCGTGCTCAGCGCGCACGTAAGCCTTCACGGCGCGCACGGCGGTAAGGTCCTCTTGCACCACGCCGTTGAGGTGGTCCATCGAGGTCTGGAGTTGGCGGTAGAGCGGGCTCACACGCACGGTAATGATACCGAGCACGATGGCGAGCATCGGCAGAATGACGGCAAAGACCGCCGCGAGCTCGCGCGAGAGCGCAAAAGCGTAGACGAAGCCCATGACCAGATTTACCGGCCCGCGCACCATGGGGCGGAAGCCGTTACCTACGGCGTTTTGAATCACGGTGATGTCGGTGGTCATGCGAGTGACGAGCGAGCTGGCGTCGTAGTTGTCCAGATTGCCAAAAGCGAGCGTCTGGA
>URBA01000297.1 GCA_900545905.1 uncultured Collinsella sp. | reverse complement strand
GCATTTCCTCGGTGCTGTGCACCACAGAAGTGCCGATCAGAGACGACTGCTCAACACCCGCGGGTTCCAGGGCAAAAGTAGCCACGTTGGTCTCGAAAAAGGCTTCAATCCCTGCCGCGGCCATACGGCGTGCAAGCTCCTCAACAATGTCTTCGTCAAAGCAGTCCTCATACACCACGCGGCCCTCGACCTCGAGCGTGGCGCCCGCCATGGCAACGACGCCCGCGGGGTCGAGCGCACGCAAGCTATCGGCGATGAGCCACAGGGGGCGACCCGTGCAGATAAACGCCTTGTGTCCCGCGTCGCGCAGACGATGAAACGCCTCGACGACCGCCTGCGAGGGGCGAACCGCCGAAAAGTCCTTGTCGGTCATATTGTCGGGATCGAACGACGTCAGCGTGCCGTCCACGTCAAAAAAGAGCACAGCGGGTTCGGGACACGCATCAATCATATGGGTTCCTTTCGAGGATAAGGGCAAACGAAGCATCCATCATATAATGGAGCGACGCAACCAGAGAGGTCACCCATGGAATTTTACGCAAGCTGCCCCGAGGGCTTTGAGTCCGCACTCGCCGATGAGCTTAAACGCCTCGGGCTTTCGCATGTTCGCCGGCTGAAGGGCCGCGCCACGTTTGAGGGCGAGCTCGAAGAAGGCTACCGCGCCTGTCTGTGGTCGCGCCTAGCGAGCCGCGTGTTTGCGGTGCTCGGGCGCTTTGAGGCGCAGGATGCCGATGAACTGTACGACAGCGTTTACGACATCGCCTGGGAGACCATCATCCGCCCCGGCGCCACCATCGCCATCACCGCCCGCGGCGTGACCGAGCAGCTGCGCAACACGCGCTTCTCGGCCCTGCGCGCCAAGGACGCATTGTGCGACCGCTTGGCCGAGACCACGGGCCGTCGCGCCGATGTCGACGCCGCCGATCCCGATGTTCACCTGCTGCTTTCGCTGCGTCAGCGCCGCGCGAGCATCAGCCTGGACCTTTCGGGCGACCCGCTGTTCAAACGCCTGCCGCCCGCAGCGACCCGCGCCGGCGAGGGCGCGCACGTGCTGCGCCCCGACTACGCCGCCCTGGTGCTGGCGCAGGTCGGCTGGACCGCACTGTGCGAGCGCGAGCTGACGGTCGACGATTACGAGAATGAAGCCCTTCCCACGCTGATCGATGCTTCGTGCGCCGGCGGCGGTCTGCTGCTAGAGGCCGTGAACATTCTGACCGACCGCGCCCCGGGCGCCGCACGCGAGCGCTGGGGCTTTGAGGGCTGGCAGCTGCACGACGCCGCTCTGTGGGAGCAGCTGCTTGCCGAGGCGCGCGAGCGCGAGGCGGCAGCGCGCGAGCGCCAGGCGCGCATCGTGGCCGTAGACATCGACCCCGCCGCCCGCAAGACCGCCGAGCGCATGGTCAAGTGTGCCGGCTACAAGCGCTTTGTCGATTTTTGCGCCGCCAAGTCCGGCACCGTGCTGGACCATGCGGGCGCTGTCGCCGGCGCCGCCGTGGTCGCAGACACCACTGAGACCCCGCTTTCGCTCATGCACGACGCCATGACGCTCATCGGTGAGCTGCGCCGCGCGCCCGAGCTTTCCGCGGCGCCGGTCGCTGCGCTCACCCGCGATGGCCTTATGGCCCGCGCGCTCCATGCCGAGCCCGCGCGCTCCATCGCCGTCATGCCCAATAACGAGGAGGCGGCTATTGAGGTTTGGCCTTCGCTCGACCACGCCGCCGCGGCATTCGAAGCTGCGACCAGCGCAGATGCCGAGGAGCAGACCGCAGACGCTCGAGACGAAGCCGCTGCTTCCGCCATGCCCGAGCCTGCCGCCATGCTCGACCTGGGCGACGGCAAGCCGTTGCCCGTGCTCATCCCCGAGTCGGAGCAGTTCGCCAACCGCTTGCGCAAGAACGCCCGTCTGCGTCGAAAGTGGGCAAAGCGCGAGGGCGTGAGCTGCTACCGCGTCTACGATGCCGACCTACCCGACTACTCCGCCGCCATCGACCTGTACGAGGGCTGCCCGCAGACGCCGGGCCGCTGGCTCGTCATTGCCGAATACGCCGCACCCAAGACCATCGACCCCGCGCTTGCCCAGGCCCGCATGCTCGACATCTTGGCCATCGCGCCGCGTATTCTTGATGTTCCGGCCGAGCATGTGCACGCCAAGGCCCGCATGCGTTCGCGCGGCGGCTCGCAGTACGGCAAGCAGGGCGCCGGCAAGGGCGGCTCGGGCGAGCGCGCCAACATCGCGCGCCGTCGTCTGCCGCTCATCGAAGAGGGCGGCCTTACCTTTGCCGTCAACTTTGACGACTATTTGGATGTGGGCATCTTCTTGGATCACCGCGTCACCCGCAACCTGGTGCGCGAGCACGCCAAACAGGCACGCCGCTTCCTCAATCTGTTCGCCTATACCGGCACCGCCACCTGCTATGCGGCAGACGGCGGCGTCGAAGAAACTGTGACGGTCGACCTTTCCAACACCTACCTGGACTGGGCCGAGCGCAATATG
Organism: uncultured Collinsella sp.; assembly: GCA_900545905.1. Taxonomy (GTDB): domain Bacteria; phylum Actinomycetota; class Coriobacteriia; order Coriobacteriales; family Coriobacteriaceae; genus Collinsella. The sequence goes on along the minus strand of URBA01000297.1, from coordinate 4 downwards.
CGCC
>URBA01000296.1 GCA_900545905.1 uncultured Collinsella sp. | reverse complement strand
GCTGACCCTCTGCTTGTAAGGCAGATGCTCTCCCAACTGAGCTAAACCTCCAAAAATGGTGACTCGTACGGGATTCGAACCCGTGAATGCATGCGTGAAAGGCATGTGAGTTAACCGTTTCTCCAACGAGCCACATGGCGCTTGAAGTAGGACTCGAACCTACGACCGATCGGTTAACAGCCGATTGCTCTACCAACTGAGCTATTCAAGCCTATTCAATTAAATGGAGCGGGTGATGGGAATCGAACCCACGTAGTCAGCTTGGAAGGCTGAAGTTCTACCATTGAACTACACCCGCATTGAATGGTGCCCAGGGCCGGAGTCGAACCGGCACGGATTTTAAGGTCCGCAGGATTTTAAGTCCTGTGCGTCTACCAATTTCGCCACCTGGGCTTATTCAGTTAAATGGTGACCCGCAGGCGACTCGAACGCCTGACCCTCTGATTAAAAGTCAGATGCTCTACCAACTGAGCTACAGGCACGTATACACTGTGGTGCTCACAGCTTTACTATTATAGCAGGCAAAAAGAAAATTGTCAATACGCTTTGCAAAACAAATTAGCCGGAAATCCGGCAAAATCCGCATGCGTTTGCCCGCCGCCCTCTTGCCAAATGCACAGCGGCGCGTTATAATAATACTTTAGTAAAAGATAAAACCGTAAAGGGGACAGGAAATATGGAAACTTTGGGCAGTCTGCGCCGCACAAACTATTGCGGCGAAGTCACGCTTGCCATGGCCGGTCAGGAAATGACCGTCTGCGGCTCCATCGCCCGCGCCCGCGACAAGGGCGGCATCATCTTTGCAGACCTGCGCGATACCACCGGCATTTTGCAGCTGGTGTTCGATGAGGATACGCCGAAGGACGTTTTCGCCAAGGCCGAGAGCCTGAAAAGCGAGTACGTTGTTATCTGCCGCGGCAAGCTGCGTGAGCGCGCCGCCAAGACCGATAAGATCGCAACCGGCGACGTTGAGCTCTACGTCAGCGAGCTGCGCATCCTGAGCGAGGCCCAGACCACGCCGTTTGAGCTGCGCGACGAGATCAACGTCAACGACGACCTGCGCCTGCGCTACCGCTATCTGGACCTGCGCCGTCCGTCCATGCATGAGCCCATCGTGCTGCGCAGCAAGATCATGCAGATCATCCGCAACTATTTCTGCGAGAACCATTTTACCGAGATCGAGACGCCCACCCTCATCAAGTCCACGCCCGAGGGCGCGCGCGATTATCTCGTTCCCAGCCGTGTGCAGCCGGGCCACTTCTACGCGCTGCCCCAGAGCCCGCAGCTCTACAAGCAGATTTTGATGCTGTCCGGCTTTGACCGCTACTTCCAGCTGGCCCACTGCTACCGCGACGAGGATCTGCGCGCAGACCGCCAGCCCGAGTTCACCCAGGTGGACGAGGAGATGAGCTTTGTCTCCGAGGACGACATCATGACCCTGAACGAGGGCCTCATCAAGCGCCTGTGGAAGGAAATGCTGAACGTCGACGTCGAGACCCCGTTCTACCGTATGCCGTGGGACGAGGCCATGGGCCGTTTCGGCTCCGACAAGCCCGACACCCGCTTTGGCCTTGAGATTCAGGACGTGACCGAGGTGTTCAGGGGCACCGAGTTCAAGCCCTTCGCCGCTGTGCTGGAGGCCGGCGGCACGATCCGCGCCATCAACGCCAAGGGTCTGGCCGACAAGCTCTCCCGCAAGAACATCGACAAGCTCGGCGAGGTCGCCAAAACCTACGGCGCCAAGGGTCTGGCCTACAGCCGCCTGACCGCCGACGGCACGTCCTCCAGCTTTGAAAAGTTTCTGACAGACGCCGAGAAGGCCGCCCTGTACGCCGCGCTGAACGCCGAGACCGGCGACGTGCTGCTGCTGGTCAGCGACACCGACTGGGTCAAGGCCTGCACCGCGCTGGGTCAGGTACGTCTGGACATCGCCCGCAAGCACGGCCTGATCGACCCCGACAAGTTCAACTTCCTGTGGGTCGTGGACTTCCCGCTGTTTGAGTACAGTGAGCAGGAGGGCCGCTGGATGGCCATGCACCACCCGTTCACCCTGCCCAAGGCCGAGGACCTGGACAAGGTCGAGAGCGACCCGGGTGCCTGCCATGCCGTGGCCTACGACATCGTACTGAACGGTGTCGAGATGGGCGGCGGCTCGATGCGTATCAATGATCCCGCTTTGCAGGATCGCATGTTCCACGCTCTCGGCTTTACCGAGGAGAAGGCCCGCGAGAGCTTCGGCTTCCTGATGGACGCCTACAAGTTCGGTGCGCCGCCGCACGGCGGTATGGCCTACGGCCTGGACCGCATGGTCATGCTGATGCTCAAGAAGGACTCCATCCGCGACGTCATCGCCTTCCCGAAGGTGCAGAACGCCGGTGAGCCGATGAGCGGCGCCCCCGACGTCGTCGATGAGCAGCAGCTCAAGGATCTGAGCATCGCGCTGACGCTGAAGGACTAAGGCGTTCCCGTTATCATGCAGCCACCGTAAAGCAGCCGGAGCGGTCAAGAC
>URBA01000295.1 GCA_900545905.1 uncultured Collinsella sp. | reverse complement strand
GTATCATCACGGTCAACTGCTTCAAGAAGCAAGGAGTGCATATGAGCACATACGCAATTAAGGCTGACAAGTTCTTCTTGCCGGCAGGCCCGCAGCTGGGCGGCTATCTTATGGTCGAGGATGGCGTCTTTGGCGCCTGGCAGGCCGACGAGCCCCCCTGCGAGATCAAGGACTACACGGGATCGTGGATCGCGCCGGGCATGGTCGACACCCACATCCATGGCTTCTATAACCATTCGACTACCGATAACGACCCCGAGGGTATCGATATCAGCTCGACCGAGCTCGCTCGTCGTGGTACCACCAGCTGGCTGCCCACGACGTTCACCGATGGCGTCGAGCAGATCAAGGATGCCTGCGCCGCCATCGCCCAGGCTGACGAGGGCCGCGGTCCTGACTTCTGCGGTGCTCGCATTCAGGGTATCTACCTGGAGGGCCCCTTCTTTACCATGAAGCACGTGGGCGCGCAGAACCCCGCTTATCTTATCGATCCCTCCGAGGAGGTCTTCGACCAGTGGCAGGAGGCTGCGGGTGGTCGCATCGTTAAGAGCGCCATGGCGGCCGAGCGCGACGGTGCCGCTGCTTATGCGGCTGCTCTGAACGCCAAGGGTGTGGTGACCAGCATCGGTCACTCCGACGCCACCTACGATGAGTGCATCGCCGCCATCAACGCCGGTGCCAGCTGCTTTACGCATACCTATAACGGCCAGCGCGGGCTGCATCACCGTGAGCCCGGTGTCGTGGGTGCTGCCATGTCCACGCCCGAGACCTACGCCGAGATCATCTGTGACGGCAAGCACGTAAACCCTGCCGCCATCAAGGCGCTGCTGCAGGCAAAGGGCTGGCAGCATACGGTGCTCATCACCGACTGCCTTGGCTGCGGCGGCATGCCCGAGGGCAGCTACACCAGCGGCGGCATGGACGTCATCATGAAGGACAACCTGTGCTGGCTCGCCGACGGCAAGAGCATTGCCGGCTCGGTGCTCACGCTTGCCCAGGGCGTCAAGAACATCGTCGACTGGGGCATCGCCAGCGCCGATATCGCCATCCGCATGGCAACCGAGGTACCGGCTCGCTCTGCACACATCGAGGATAAGTGCGGCAGCATCATGCCGGGTCGCGACGCCGACCTTGTCGTGTTCGACCATGAGCTCACCCTCGTCGAGACGTATGTTGGCGGCCAGAGCGTCGGCAACGCCTTTACCGAGTAACGATAGAAAAAGACGGCGGGCCCGAATCTGCTCGGACCCGCCGTATGGGTTAAACGCTCAAAAGCACCTTCACAGTTACAGCTTGTTAGCAATCTTCTTTGCCGTGCGCTTAACGCCGGCCACCAGGCCTCCCGCAGGATGCTCCTTTTCGTAGGCTAGACGCTTCTCACGCTTGGCGTACTCTTCGACGATGATGTCGCCGTACTCGTCTTCGATCTTGTCGAAGAAGTCGACGGCGCCCTTAATTTCCTCGGCGGTCGGGTGTCCCTTTTGGACACCGCCGGCGAGCTTGAACGGCCCCCACGTATCAAAGCCGGGGCAGCCGTAGACACCCATAAAGATGGCCTGCCTCATGCGGCAGATGCCATCGATATCCTTGCCGTACCACTTGTTTTTGCCACCGTAGGTCATAAGGCCAAACACCTTGTCCTGCGGCTGCAGCACGTTCGTGAGCACGCGTGCCATGTCCTTGTCGATCTCGGAGTAATAAATGCCCGTGGCGACGCCGATCAGATGGTATTCGTGCAGGTCGGGGTACTCGTTTTTACCGAGCGCCTTGACGTCGAGGGTATCGATCTCGGGGTGTGCCTCGACGATGGCGTCCACGAGCTTTTTCGTATTGCCGTGATGGCGCGAGGCGTAGAGGATGATGGTTCGCATAAGAAGGCCTTTCAGCTGTAATTGCATCAATGTCTGTATGGTACCCCGTTACATGGCGGGGATACCGGACGCATCGATGAACGTGCGGGTTTGTCCTTTGGTCAGGGCCGAGACGGGTTCTTGCGAGCAAAAAAGCAGTTGTTCGAAAGGATGGGCAATGGAATACGCTCTCTCCAACGATTCGATTTCTATTAAGGTGTCTACGGCCGGCGGCTCGTTTACCTCGATTGAGGCCGACGGTCGCGAGTATTTGTGGCAGGGTGATCCCGCAGTGTGGTCCGGCCAGGCGCCGATCTGCTTCCCGATTTGCGGAGGCCTGCGCGATGGCAACGCCATGACGTTTGCCGGGCATCATGTAAAGCTCGCTCGCCACGGGTTTGCGCGCAAGCAGGAGTGGAAGCTGCTGAGCCAAAGCACAAACGAGCTGGCGATGTGCCTGGCTTCCGAGGATAACGCCGCGCTGCTGAGCGATTATCCGTACCCGTTTAAGCTTGTCGCTCGTTATACGCTTGAGGGGGATGCCGTGCGCGTCTCCTATGAGGTGACCAACGAGGGAACCGAGGACATGCCGTTCTTTATTGGCGGTCATCCCGGCTTTAGGTGTCCGCTCGATGAGGGCGAGGCCTATACGGACTACGAGCTGC
>URBA01000294.1 GCA_900545905.1 uncultured Collinsella sp. | reverse complement strand
GTGGGCGATAAGCACAAGAAAGGGTTGTCATGGCTTCTCAACATCCGGATATCGAGAAGGTTCTGTTTACGCAGGAGGATATCGACGGTATCGTCTCTCGCCTAGGCGAGCAGATTACTCGCGACTACGCGGGTAAGGATCTGGTGCTGATTGCGGTCCTGCGCGGCGCCGTGGTCTTTATGGGCGACCTGATGCGCAAGATCGAGCTGCCGACCAACATCGATTTCATGGCTGTTTCGAGCTATGGCGACGGTGTGAAGTCCTCGGGTATCGTGCGTATCATTAAGGATCTGGATATCGACATCCGCGGTCGCGACGTGCTGATCGTCGAGGACATTCTGGACTCGGGCCTGACGCTCAAGTATCTGATGAAGAACCTCGAGAGCCGCAAGCCCGCTTCGCTGGAGGTTGCCGCCTTCCTGTGGAAGGACGTTGAGGACCGTACCTCGGCCGTCACGCCCAAGTATGTTGGAACCCATTGCCCCGATGCCTTTGTGGTGGGCTACGGCCTCGACTATGCCGAGCGCTATCGTAACCTTCCGTATCTGGGCATTTTGAAACCGGAGGTTTATTCGTAAGATGCCCGACGACCGTAACGATAACAATTCCCAGACTCCCCGGGAGCCTAAGATCCCGGGGGTGCCCGGAGGCAAGAAGCCCACGCGTACGGGCTGGCTGTATTTTATTTTGGCTTGCGCGCTCCTGGGCTACGCCTTCTTTAACATGGGCTCCGGCTTTGCCAATTCCAGCAATACCGTTAAGCTCGCGACGAGCGAGATGGTGAGTGCCATCAAGCAGGATCGCGTCGAAGATCTGACCTATACGGTTCAAGACGGAAGCGTGACGGGTCATTACTGGAAGACGAAGAAGGACAAGGGCGATACGAGCGAGCTCAAGAGCTTCTCCTCGACCTATGTCGGCTCCGATTCGCTTGCCGAGCTTATGGCGGAGCACCCCGATACCAAGTACATCGTCAACACCAACGATCCCGATTTTTGGGGCGACCTGGCGATGAGTGTGCTTCCGACGATCGCCCTTATCGCCATCATGTTCTACTTTATGCGCCAGATGATGGGCGCCAACAACAGGAACATGCAGTTTGGCAAGACCAACGCCAAGACCAACGAGGCCACACGCCCCAAGGTCAAGTTTGAAGACGTTGCCGGCGTGGACGAGGCAGTCGAGGAGCTCGAGGAGATCCGTGACTTTTTGAGCGATCCGGATCGCTATCGCAAACTGGGCGCCAAGATCCCGCGTGGCGTGTTGCTGGTTGGCCCTCCGGGCACCGGTAAAACGCTGCTGGCCAAGGCCGTTGCCGGCGAGGCGGGCGTGCCGTTCTTTAGTATCTCGGGTTCCGACTTTGTCGAGATGTTCGTAGGTGTCGGTGCCAGCCGCGTGCGTGACCTCTTTAAGGAGGCCAAGTCCCAGGCCCCGTCGATCATCTTCATCGATGAGATCGATGCCGTGGGACGTCAGCGCGGAGCTGGCTTGGGCGGCGGTCACGACGAGCGCGAGCAGACGCTCAACCAGCTGCTGGTCGAGATGGACGGTTTTGAGGAGAGCGAGTCAGTCATCCTGATCGCTGCGACCAACCGTCCTGACATCCTGGATCCGGCATTGCTGCGTCCCGGCCGTTTTGACCGTCAGGTTACGGTCGACCGTCCGGATGTGAAGGGCCGCGAGCAGATCTTGCGCGTGCATGCCGAGAACAAGCCGATGGACGAGGACGTTAAGTTTGAGAAGCTCGCCCAGATGACCGTTGGCTTTGCTGGTGCCGATTTGGCGAACCTGCTCAACGAGTCTGCGCTGCTGGCCGCTCGCCGCCATCGTTCCGTGATCTCGATGGACGAGGTCGAGGAGTCGATGGAGCGCGTGATTGCCGGACCGCAACGCAAGGGTCGCGTGATGACCGAGGCCGAGCGCACCACGATTGCCTACCACGAGAGCGGTCACGCCCTGGTGGGCCACATCCTGGAGCATTCCGATCCGGTTCACAAGATTTCGATCGTCAGCCGCGGCCAGGCGCTGGGCTACACACTGCAGCTTCCGCAGGAGGACCACTTCCTCAAGACCAAGAACGAGATGCTCGACGAGCTCGCCGTGTTCTTGGGCGGTCGCGTTGCCGAGGAGCTCATGTGCGATGACATTACGTCGGGCGCGAGCAACGATCTGGAGCGCGCAACCAAGATGGCGCGCGAGATGGTTACGCGTCTGGGCATGAGCGAGGAGCTGGGCACGCAAGTGTTTGGCGAGGCGCAGCATCAGGTGTTCCTTGGTCGAGATTACGCCGATCACCAGGATTACTCCGAGGAGACGGCACGCCGCATCGATATCGAGGTTCAGCGCATCATGCGCGAAGCCCATCGTCGTGCGGTCGAGATCCTGGACGCCCGTCGCGATCAGCTCGATCTGATGGCGAAGGTGCTGCTTGAGCGCGAGACCGTCGAAGGCGACGCCGTGAACGCCCTGCTCGACAACGAGTGGGATGCCTACCTTGAGCGCGAGGGCGATATCCTGGC
>URBA01000293.1 GCA_900545905.1 uncultured Collinsella sp. | reverse complement strand
TCTCGTGGGCTCGGAGATGTGTATAAGAGACAGCCACCGACAGCACCACCAATCATGTTCCAGGCAAGAGCCTTCTTGTCGCGAAACAGGATGCCGTAGATGATGGGCTCACTCACGCGACCGAAGGCATAGGTGATGAACAAGTTCCAGCCCGTGGCTCGACTCTCCTTGCCCTTAGCGCGCAGGCCATAGGCGAGCGCGATGGCAAGCGTGGTGTAGGCTACAACCGCGGTGCCGGGGTATAAGATGGCGTCGTAACCGTTCTGGAGCGCGGCGGGCAATATGGCGGTATAGATCGGCACGTGCATGCCGGTGGCGATGATCAGATTCCAGAATGCGCCGATAACCGCGGTCGCAGCGGGACCGGCAACAGAGGCGAGCCAAATGATGAAATCGGCCACAAGGCCCATGACAAATTGGACGGCAGGGCCGCAGAGGCACAGCGCGACCGGCAACATCACGAGCACCGTACCCACGGGTACGATCAGAATGCGCAACATATCAGGCGAGATCTTCTTAAAGAAGCGCTCAACATAGGACTGGGCCCAGGTGATCAAGATGACCGGAAGAACAGCCTGGGTGTAGTTGACGAGCTGCATGGGGATGCCGAAGACGCTGAAAGGCTTTCCGTCCTCAACAATAGCGAGCATGTCGGGATAAATCATCACAACAGCGATGAGCAGTGCCAGCACAGGACTCGTTTTGAACTTCTTAGCCGAGCTATAGGCGGCAAACACCGGGAAGTAGTAATACGCCGCATCGCCCACCAGGGAAAGGATCCGATACAGGTCGCTCGTTTCGGACATAAAACCGGCGCCTTCGGGCCCAAACAGAATAACGAGCATCTTGAAGATACCGGCGACACAAAAGATCGGAAGGATCGGGGTGATAGCGCCGCTCACGGCATCGAGCAGCTGATTGAAGAGGTGCTTGGGCGCCAAGCGCTCCTTCCAGCTAAGCTGAGGGCCATCGAGTTCCTCGTCAATCGATACCGTGACCTCGAATCCGCCCTGCTTACAAACCTCGTCGTAGACCTTGTCGACCGTGGGCCCGACCACCAGCTGCACCTGCCCTCCGGCGTGCACGACGCTGATGATAGACGAGATGTCCTCAAGCTTCTCATCATTCGAGAGGCTTTCATCCTTGAGGTTGAAGCGCAGGCGCGTCATGCAATGCGTAACCGAAGCCACGTTTTCCGCCCCGCCCACAGTGGAGAGAATCTGCTCTGCCACCTTTTTGTAATTTGCCATCATTGGCTCCTTTGCACAATCTTGGCTTACTGTTCGAATCGGCAAAGGTCATGCCCCGAATGGCTACGGGTTACAATCCTTTTTTGGAGATGATCCGGTTGAGATGGATCATCAGATAGAGTTCCTCCTCCTCGGAGAGCGTGGCGTCCCACGTTTCACGACAATAGGAACCGATATGCTTCACGCACTCTGCCAACTGCGGAAACTCCTCACGAAAGTTCTTGTACATCTGCATGTTGGCGCTGTTCAGCGACTCGCCGGCTTGAATGCGCTTGAACAGGTACCGCAGATGCGTGGCGAAGCGGGTGAAATCAAAGGAATCGCGGTCGACAATAATGCGGAAATCGCTTTCGAGAATCTCGATAACGTCCTCGAGCATATCGTCGAACTGCTTTGCGGGCTCGGCCGTGGCTTTGACGGCTTCAACAACCCGTGCGTTCACGAGATTCATCGCAATACTGGCAATCTCATCCTTGGGAAGCCGCTCTCCGAGCTCCTTCTCGAGTCGCATGACGATAAACTGGGCAGCCTTGTATTCCTTCGGATACGTCTCCCGCACTTCATAGGCAAGAGGCATCGCGATGCGGACCCCCTTTTGGGCTCGCGCAACGGCAAACGACAGGTGATCAGCCATGAACAGCGTCGCATTGGTCGAGAGGTCGTAGGGCAGTTCGTTGGCAACGATGTCCATAACTTTCGCCGCAAACATCACGATATCCGAGGGAAGATCCCTCATGACATCTTGTCCTTTAGGATCAATGTCGTAAAACGTATGCTCGATTTTAGAAAGAGGGAGCTCTCGAGGAAAATCTCCGCCGAAACCGACGCCCCTGCCCATGGCGATGACATCTCGCCCCTGTCCGTCACGGCAAAGAACCGCGTTGTTGTTAAGCTTTTTAATTGCAAGCATGGTGAACCTCCTTTCAAGAACACTCACAGAAAAAGGCATGATAGCCAATAGCAGTGCTATTGCGGTCATGCCTTACGTAACAATCCGTGTTGTATTGCTCTTGGGCATGCCTCCACACAGGAGTAACAATCCAAGATGCAGAATGCATTATAGCGCTCTCCCCGCCCCGGGGACCATCGGGCTGGCGAACGGTAGATGTCGGCCCGCCAGCGGCCACATCGAGCAGATGGGCGTGCTTCGATCCCGAGCCTAGCCTAGGATGCGGGCCATGCGCGCCTTGAACTCGGACAGAAAGCGCGGGGCGTCCACGGTGAGTGCCACAAGCGCGCTCTTGTCGGGGTCGGACAGGCGCTGTCTCTTATACACATCTCCGAGCC
>URBA01000292.1 GCA_900545905.1 uncultured Collinsella sp. | reverse complement strand
CATGCAGCACCGCGCTCGTCGTCCACCAACGGCTCATGGCAAACGGGACACAACAACATGGCAACTCCTTAGCGCGAACAACACAACGCCCACCATTGTCGCACGCCTTCCCCACCTAGTCATAGAAGAGACAAGGAGTGTCCCCAGCTGCCGACAGAAAAGGAACGTCCGTAAGTGCCGGCTGGCTGCATTAGGAGTATCATCGTCTGCGCAAATAAGCACGAAAGAGCATATTAGAGATTGAGAGCGTATGGCAGACACCGCATCTAAGCACATTGACATGACCACCGGCTCGCTGTGGCGCAATATTCCCCTGTTCGCCTTCCCCGTGGCCGCCACGAGCATCTTGGAGCAGCTGTCGAACCTCATCGCCACGGTCATCATCGGTAACTTCTCGGGCGACCAGGGAACCCTCGCCATGGCGGCGGTCGGCTCCAATGTTCCGCTTACCAGTCTTATGCTCAACCTGTTTATTGGCATGTCACTTGGCTCCAACGTGGTCATCGCCAACGCTATCGGCCGCAACGATCAGAACATGGTCAACCGCGCCGTCCACACCTCGATTCTTATGGCGCTTGTGGGCTTTGTCGTCATCGCGCTGGGCGAGATCTTTGCCGAGCCCATGCTCGCCGCGCTCAACGTTCCCGCCGAAACCATGCCGCTCGCCTCGCTCTACCTGCGCGTCTTTTTGCTCAGCATGCCCTCGATCTTGCTCTACAACTTTGAGGCCGCGATCTTCCGCTCCGTCGGCATCACCCGCATGCCGCTGCAGGCGCTTGCCGTGTCCACCGTCCTCAACATTGGCCTGGACCTCATCTTTGTCCCCGTACTCCACTGGGGCGTCGCGGGCGTCGCCATCGCCACCGCCATCGCCTATACCGTCAGTGCCGCTACGCTCTTTATCCGCCTGCTCAAGACCGACTCCGTCGTCCGCGTCACCCTACGCGACTTAGGCTTAGACCCCGTCGCCCTCAAGCGCATCGTCAAGATCGGCCTGCCTGCCGGCATCCAAAGCGCTGTCTTTGCCGTCGCCAACATCATCATCCAGTCCGCCATCAACAGCTTGGGCACCGAGGTCATGGCGGCATCGAGCGCTGCTATGAGCCTGGAGTACGTGTGCTACAACCTGCTCAACAGCTTTAGCCAGGCTTGCACCACCTTTGTGGGACAAAATCACGGCGCCCGCCAGATCGACCGCTGCACCAAGACGCTCAAGGTCTGCCTGGTCGAAGGCGGTATCGTTGCACTCACCACGATCATCGTTATTGTCGGCCTGGGACGCGAGATCTTGTCGCTCTTTAACAGCGATCCCAACATCGTCTCGATCGGCTATATCCGCGTGTGTTCGATCTTCCCGGCGTACGCCTTTAGCATGTTCTACGAAAATATGTCAGGCTACCTGCGCGGCTTTGGTATCTCGCTCACGCCCGCCCTCATCACCATGATCTGCGTCTGCGGTATCCGCTTCTATTGGGTGTTCTGCGTGTTCCCGCATTTCCGCACCTTTGCAAACATCATGATGGTCTACCCCATCAGCCTGGGCACCACGGCGTTCTTTATGGTCGTTGCGGTACTACTTTGCCACCCGGCACGCACCTATCGCGCCACCCAAGCCAAAGTGACAGCCCGCTAAACACCGCACCCAACGTCACGCCAGTCATTAATTGACAATATGCGAGCTCATATAGTCGATAAAGCGCCTCGTGGCGATAGGCATGGTGTCCCAGCTGCGCCAGGCCGCCACCACGTCGCGCGAGGGGGCATGCACGATGGGCCGCACACGAATATCGGCTCGCATGCCCTCCACAGTACGACGGTAGAGCATGCTCACGCCTAGGCCCTCCTCCACCATCGCCATGATGGTGTAGTCGTCGGTCACCTCACTCGTCACGTGCGGCGACAGCCCATGCGCCGCAAATGCATCGAGCACCAGGCTCTGTTCGCCCTAATCCAGCAGTACAAACGGCTCGGACGCCAGGTCGGCGAGTGTCACCTTTTCCTTTGCCGTCAGCGGATGCGCGGCCGGCAACAATGCCACCAACTCGTCGTGATAGACCACGCGCTTCTCGAGCCCAGCGGTAAATCCGCGTGCCGTAAAACAAAAATCAACCACGCCATCGTGCACCCACTGGGCGTTGCGCGTGTAATCGCCCTGCTTGAGGGTAAAGCGTACGCCCGGGTGCAGGGCTCCAAAATCGCGGATCACGCGCGGCAATACGGTTCGACTCACGTTGGTAAACGTCGCGATGCGAATATCAGTCGACGAAAGTCCCAGCAGCTCCTGGCGCTTGCCCTCGAGCTCGGCCTCGGCGGTCACAATCTGGCGCAGGTACGGCAGATACTGTTTACCGTCGCGCGTAAGCGAGACGCCCTGCTTTCCGCGCTCGATAAGCGTGGTGCCCAGCTCGCGCTCGAGTGCCTTGACGGCCTGGCTCACCGCGCTTTGCGTATAGCCCAGCTCGTCCGCCGCGCCTTTAAGGCTGCCGCAGTCGACCACCATACAAACAATCTGATACCGCGATGCCATCGTGCCTCCACATC
>URBA01000291.1 GCA_900545905.1 uncultured Collinsella sp. | reverse complement strand
ATCTACACTTCTAGCTTCGTCGGCAGCGTCAGATGTGTATAAGAGACAGATGCAGTATTCCTTGCATCCGGTAGCGTGCAATGCGTTTTTGGCCTTCTTGTACTGCACGTCAAAGACAGCTGCCTCAAACGAAGCTGCCAGATCGGGCAGGTGAATCGTGCGCCCGGCCTTGGTCTCCTGCTCGATGTAGAGCGTCACGGCCGTTTTAAGGCCCGAAAGCGAGAAACGATAGTCTCCCCTGCTGTTGAGCGCACGGGGGAAATCAATCGCGCGGGGATTGCCTGTCTCGGCCAGCTTGGAAATGATGGGGCCACCGGGATAGCCCAGACCCAGCGCCTTGGCCACCTTATCGAAGGCCTCGCCCACGGCGTCGTCGAGCGTCTCGCCGAGCACCTCGTAGTCACCCCACGCCTTGACGTGAACAAGCATGGTATGACCGCCCGAAACGAGTGTGAAGATAAACGGCGGCTTGAGATCGGGCTGCGCCAGCAGGTTGGCGAACAGATGACCCTCCAGATGGTTAACACACACGAGCGGCTTGCCGGCAGCATAGGCAAAGCCCTTGGCAAAGGCGACACCCACGACCAAGGCGCCCACCAGACCCGGGCCCTGTGTCACACCCACGGCGGCAAGCTCGCTCGGCGCGATAGCTCCACCCTCAAGACCAAGCGATGCTGCGGCATCCTCGAGCGCCGCGTCCACAACGCTCACGATTACCTCGACGTGCTTGCGCGAGGCAATCTCGGGCACAACGCCACCAAAGCGGGCATGGAAATCAATCTGCGTCGAAACCTGGTTGGCAAGCATGTTGCCGTCCGCGTCGATAATCGCCACGGCCGTCTCATCGCAGGAGCTCTCGATAGCAAGTACCAGGCGGCGGCGCTCGATTTCGGCACGCTCCCCAACGGTGCGCTCGGGTGCAGGTAACGGCCATACGCGCTGCTCAGCTGCCGTCGGCTCGGGCGAAGCATTGTCGACCGGAAGCACCAGGGGCAGCGGTGCCGTCATGACGATGGCATCCTTGCCGGCACCGTAATAGCCGCGGCGACGACCCGCCTCGGTAAAGCCCAGAGCGGCATAGAGCGCGATCGCGCCCTCGTTACCGTCCTCGACCTCGAGCGATGCCGTGGTGCAGCCGAGCATCTGGGCATCGTAGCTCACGTGCGACAGCAGCTTGCGGGCGATACCCTCGCGGCGATGCGCCGGATCGACGGCGACATCCATGATCTGCACATCGCCGTCCACGACCATGCCGCCTGCAAGGCCTAGCAACTGACCGTCATCGTGCGCCACCCACCAACTACGCGGAGCGGCAACGTCCTCGCCCAGCTCGGACAGGAACATGCCCGGCGTCCAGGCCTCGTGCCCGGCACCCTCAAAGCAAGCAGCCTCTAGCGCGCTCGCACCCTCGGCATCCGCCGCGCCCATGGGTCGGAACTGCAGATGACGACCAGCGAGCTCGTCGGCGACACCCGTGATCTCGCTTTGGGCACTCTCGGCAAGGCCAAGACGCTTGCGCTCGTTTTCCTCGGCATCCGAAAGACGCGTATAAATCGGCAAGACACGGGCAGGATCGCCATCGCCCGCAGCGTGCGCCAACAACAGGCCCTCGCCCGAGGGCCACCACAGGTCGCGCTCCACGCAGCGAGCCGTCTCATCCTCGCTCAGCAGCTTTCCGTATCGTACGAGACCGTCACCGGTTAGTTGAATCTGGCCCCAGTCCGCGCTCTGACGCCACTCATCAAGGGCCACGGCGGCCTTGACCACGCGCTCGCGCTCAAATAGGCGCTCGGGGCCCTCGTCTCCCAGCACATACAGCGCCGGGTACACCTCGCCGCGCATGGCATCGGCAAGAATACCGAGCTTGCCGTGCACGCCGGCCTTCCACGCCGTCCAAGCGCAAGCATCGAGCGTCGACACACCCAGCAGTGGCACGTTAGCGCCACGCGCCAGGCCCTTGGCGGTGGAGATGCCAATACGCACGCCCGTAAACGAACCCGGACCGCGACCGACCACATAGCAGCCGACATCGTTGCGATCCAAACCGGCCTGCGCCAGCACGCCATCAACGGTATTCACGAGCTCCACGTTGGCATGGCGACGGCACATATGGTCGCCACTCACCAGCTTCGCCTCGCCCGTCTGCACATCGGTCCAACTTGCCGCGCAGGCAAGCATGTCGGTCGAGGTATCGAGCGCCACCACCAGCGCATTGTCGTTATGCAAGCTCATCTTGTACAGCCCTATCAATCAAATGGAAAAGCTCCGTCGCGCGCTCACCGTGTGCCTCGAGTGTTATCGTTCGCACATCGCTATCGTCCTCATCACGCTTGAGCGTCACCGAAAGATACTCATCCGTCAGCTCGTCCTGAAACTGCTCGCCCCATTCCAGCAGGCAAGCGCCCTCATAGCCCAGCACATCGAAAATGCCCGTATCCTCGAGCTCGTAGGCATGCTCCAGACGGTACAGATCAAAGTGGAACAGCGGAATACGACCCTGGTCGTGAACGGCCATGAGCCTGTCTCTTATACACATCTCCGAGCCCACGAGACTACGCTGCATCTCG
>URBA01000290.1 GCA_900545905.1 uncultured Collinsella sp. | reverse complement strand
CACAAGCGCATCCGCATAGGATGCTGACAATTCCTGCTCAACACGGGTTATTCCCGACTCGAGGTATTCGACCCGTCCGTCGATGCCAGCCGCGCTCCTGAAGACGGGCAGAGCACAAAGAACCATCAACGCAACAACGACAACACAGAGCGACCTGGAGGAGAGGAGCGACCTAAAGATTGCCTTCGAGATTTTGAACACACGTATCACCAGCTCGTTTCAACACGATTCAGCCCGATGCGCGGGGTTACGGTTGCAGCATGCTGTGATTACTTGCCGGCAAAGTCAATTTAACATAAACTGTTAAAAAGTAACCTGAGATTTTTAAATTCTTCGGAGGTTGTTATGAGTTCTGACAATCGCACTCCCCGGCTTCATTCCTTCCGTATCGCGTGTGCGATAGCCTCTACAGCCCTTTGCGTCACCGCCATCGCACAAGTGGCGTTCTCCTTAAAGCCAGCAATCGAAGTGCTCAACAACCCTGTAATTGCAGACTCCCCCGCGTATCCAGCCCTTGCGATCTCGACATTGGCCCCTGCCGTCATCGGTATCGCTACGACCATCCTCAGCGCCGTTCTCGTGTGGACGATCAAGAGCGCAGACCCCTTCAAGAAAGGGTCTGCGACATGCTTGAAGGTGCTCGGCATTCTCTTCATTGTTCAAGCTGCCACCAGCCTCTACGCCGGCTCACTCGAAGCCTCCGTCTCGATGTTTGGCGGCGAGGGGACCGTCGGCACCCAAGAGATCGCTTCATCATTCGACTGGACCTCTCTGGTTCTCGGCATCGTCTTGTTCATGCTTTCCCAGCTCTTTCTGTACGCTCGAGAGCTGTACCTCGACTCCGACGAGATTGCGTAAGGAAACGCCATGCCCGTAATTGTTCGCCTCGACAAGATCATGGCCGAGCGAAAGATTTCCTCGAACGAACTTGCCGAAAGGATTGGAACCACGCCCGTGAACCTGTCCCGTATTAAAAAAGGGCATATTCGCGGCATTCGCTTCAACACGCTCGAGCAGCTATGCCTCGCCCTTCGTTGTCAACCCGGAGACCTTCTCGAAGTCATGAGCGAAGAGGATGCCCGAAAGGAGTTCGGACTCGATTGGTCCGCCGAGGATTAGAGGGCGCGACGAGACTCGTCCCCGCGTTCAAGAGTCCATCGAGACGCTCCAGGCGTTCGGCTACGGCATCACCGAGTCGGACGACCGAAATATCGTCATACGCGACGTGAAGACGAACAGTTGGCTCTACCCCACCGAGTACGCGGCAGTGCTGGGCCCATCCCAACTGAGGTCACGGTGGTCCGATAGGGGCGCCGCCCGCGGCATGCGCCGCGGAGCGGTATCCCCTACCGAAGGGCGGGGATGCCCTCCGCTTCCAGTTCGGAATCAGCCGTCGGAGGCGTTCGGCTAACTGCGGCAACGGCCTATCCGCTCAATGTGTTCGGCTGAGATCGGAAATCAACCATATTATGGGCACAGTCGGCAATTGGGTTGGATAGCCTCGCACCGGAGGAATCAACATGAGTACAAGTAGCTACAAACCGCAAAAAGGCCGTGGCCTCCCGTGGCCTTTAGACACGGACGCTCCATCGGTTGCCGATCAGGCCGAGACGCCTAGCGAGATGGAGGCGGCGCTTGACGTTCGACAGGATGAGATTGCAAAGAGCGAGATCCTGAGTGGAATCAACAGGCCATCCTACGACTCATTATTTGCGGTCGCGAAGAATCGCGTCCAGCTTGCGATTCTGATCATGATTTGCTCCTTCCAGACGTCCAAAGGGCCTAATAGGAAGGATGCCAACGGAAAAGAACTTACAAAAGGTCTTTTCATGCGTCAGGACAAGCTCGAAAAAAAAGTCTGTTCGACTCAACCGACTGTATCGAAAGCTCTGGGCGAGCTGGCTCATCGAGGCATCATCATGAAGACCGATGGGGTGTGGGTCATCGTTTGGGCTCAGCTCGATATTCAAGCGCGTGAGGCCGGATGGGATCCGCGCGCGGACGCGGGCGGCGAGGTCGGACGTGAAAGCCGGACCGCAGAGGTATCGAGCGCACGCGGCCAGGGCCTCGAGGGCGCCTGGCGGGTAGGGAGATCCGAGCATGAGGCAGGACAACGCGCAGGCCCGCGAAAGGTTCACGAGCTCCCCCGCGACGCGGCTGGACCCTCGGCTGCCCCTCGTAAAGGATGCAGAAGACACGGTCGAGGTCCGACGGTTCGACCAGGCTGTACCGGCAGTCCGCGTACAGTGCGCAGCCCCTCCCGCGCGGGTCGCCGTCCGAGTCCTCATCCGGCTCATGATGGCGCACCTCAACCCAAAGGCCCTCCAACACGTCGTCGAACCCGAAATCGAGCTCCGCCTGGACGCTCTCGCCGAGCGCATCGCCCAGGGCGAGCTCCGGCACCTTCGTCACACGGCCGTCCAGCCACTCAATCTCTGTCATCGCGCGCATGGTGCAAGCCCCTTCCGACACGGGATTGTCAGCTCAACCCGACCCTTACCCATACGGACGAACATAACTCGCCAGGGGGAAGCCCCTGAAGGCCGTGCGCCACAACATGAGGCCGAAT
>URBA01000289.1 GCA_900545905.1 uncultured Collinsella sp. | reverse complement strand
GCCGGGGACCAGACCGTCGTCGACACTTGCCAGGTCGAACAGGCGTAGGCGGTTCTTGGTGGGCTGGCCATAACCGGGCACATTGATGTTGACGAGCTTGGAGGTAACGGCAAAGTCGCCGAACTCAACAGTGTAGGAGTGGTCATCATCGACTAGGATGTCCTGCTCGCCGAGCCACTCGTCGGGGACGGCCTTCTGCTGGTTGTCGACAAAGCGCTGGCGGAACAGACCGTAATGGTAGTTGAGGCCCACGCCGTCGCCGGTAAGGCCCAACGTTGCGATGGAATCCAAGAAGCACGCGGCCAGACGGCCCAGACCGCCGTTGCCGAGCGAAGGCTCGACTTCAAACTCCTCGATCTTATTGAGGTCGTGGCCGGCGGCGATGAGCTGGTCCTTAACCTCGTCATAGATGCCGAGGTCGATCATATTGTTGATGAGCAGCTTGCCGATCAAAAACTCGGCAGAGATGTAATAGAGCTTTTTCTTGCCGTTGTTGAGCGGACAGGCGGCAGAGTGCTCCTGCACGAGCTTGACCAGCAGTTTGTAAATGCGGCGGTCATCGAGTTGCTCGAGCGAAGTTCCAAAGGACTGCTCGGCAAGATCCGCAAGATTGATGCGGGGCATGTTTCCTCCTGTGGTGAGTCGACGACATGTCAGAAATTCAAAAGAAGCCCGCGCGAGGGGATTGGGGTGGCCTCGCGCGGGTAAGCAAGCGCGTCCGCACGGTGGGGAGGGGTCGGGCGCGGTAGCTCCTATTGAGGAAGCTCGATTTCGGCTTCCGACGGGATGCGGAAGTAGGTCTCGGTCCAGTCGGTGAGTTTGTGCTCGAGCTCGCGGGTGATGGCGCCGTCGAGCATGCGCCAGGTCCAGTTGCCGCCCAGCGTGGCAGGGGTGTTGATGCGCGCCTCGTTGCCCAAGTTGAGCAGGTCCTGCATGGTGTAGATGCACGTGTCGCTCACGCTGGCGGCGATGGTGCGATTGAGTGCATCTGCCATGGGTTCGCCGGCCTGCTGATGGGTGTACAGGGCTGCCTGCTCGCGCTGACGCGGGGTAGCCGTTCCTTCAAACCAGCCGCGTGCCGTCTCGTTGTCGTGAGTGCCCACGTAGGCGACGGTGTTGGCAATGTAGTTGTGCGGCAGGTAGTACGAGTTGGTGCCCTCAAAGGCAAACTGCAGGATCTTCATGCCGGGGAAGCCCGAGTTGTCGCGCATATCGATGACGCCGGGGGTGAGGAAGCCCAGGTCCTCGGCGATGATGGGCAGCGTGCCGAGCTTTTCCTCGAGCGTCTTGAAGAACTTGAGGCCGGGACCCTGCGTCCACGAACCGTAGGACGAATCGGGCGAGGAGAACGGCACCTCCCAATAGGCCTCGAAGCCGCGGAAGTGATCCAGGCGGATGACGTCGTACATGTCGAGGGCGGCGCGAATGCGGCCCTCCCACCAGGAGAAGCCGTCGGACTCCATGGCGTCCCAGTCGTAGATGGGGTTGCCCCAGTACTGGCCGGTGGCCGAGAACTGGTCGGGCGGCGTGCCGGCGACGCTCACGGGATTGCCGGCGGCGTCGATCTTAAAGAGCTCAGGTGTCGCCCACATCTCGACGGAGTCACGCGAGACATAGATGGGCAGGTCGCCGATGATGAGAATGTCGCGCTCGTTGGCATAGGCCTTGAGGCGGCTCCATTGGCGGTCGAAGAAATACTGCGTCATCTGGTGGTAGAGCATGCGCGCGGGATGGGCGGCGCAGACCTTGGCAGATGCTTCGCCGCGGGTGCGCAGTTCTGCGGGCCACTCCCAAAACGCCTTGAGTCCGCACTCCTCTTTGACGGTCATGAACTCGCAGTAGGGGATGAGCCAGTCCTCGTTGGCCTGGATAAAGTCATCGAAATCGGCCGGCTTGTCGGCAGCAAAGCGCTCGGCGGCGCGGTCGAGAATCTGACGGCGGCCGCCAAAGATAGCACCGTAGTCGACATTGCTGGGGTCGGATCCCAGATACACGCCATCGATATCGCGCTGCTCCAGATACCCTGCCTCGATAAGCTCGGCAAAGTCGATAAAGTTGGGGTTGCCTGCGCGGGCCGAGAACGACTGATAGGGCGAGTCGCCATAGCTCGTCGTCGTGAGGGGCAGAATCTGCCAATAATGTTGTTTGCACGAGGCGAGGAAATCGACAAAGTCATAGGCGTTCCAGCCAAAGCCGCCGATGCCATACGGTCCGGGCAGAGACGAGATGGGCATGAGAACACCGCTTGCACGCTCCATGGATGTGCTCACCAACCTTCTTGTTGTGGGATCGGCCTGCAGATGGGTGAACAGCCCGTCCCGAGTTTAGAGTCGATGTCTCTATTGTAGAACATGTTGTTTAAACATGTATAGGCAAGATGATAAAGTTGGTCGATTTTTGGCGAATGGTTACATGCCATGAAAAAAGCCCCGACCTCACGACGTGAGATCGGGGCAAGAACGCTATGTAGGTTTTTTGCTACTCGGCGTCGGCGAAGCCGTTGGGGTTATGGCTCTGCCAATTCCAGCTGTCACGGCACATATCCGCGATGTCGTACTGGGCCTTCCAACC
>URBA01000288.1 GCA_900545905.1 uncultured Collinsella sp. | reverse complement strand
CGCTGCACCAGACGCTTGAGCGGACGGGCACCGAACACGGGGTCCAGGCCGCCCACGGCGAGCATCTGCTTGGCCGCCGGGGTGATGGCAAGCGTCATGCGCTCCTTGGCCAGGCGTGCGCGAACGTCGGCAAGCTGGATGTCGACAATCTTCTCGATCTGCGCCATGCCAAGCGGATGGAACACCACGATATCGTCGATACGGTTGAGGAACTCGGGGCGGAAGGTCTGAGCCATGGCGGCGTCGACCTGATGGCGCATCTCCTCCTCGTCCTTACCGGACAGATCGGCGATAGCCTTGGAGCCCACGTTGCTCGTCATGATGATGATCGTGTTCTTGAAGGACACTTGGCGACCCTGGCCATCGGTCAGGCGGCCGTCGTCGAGCACCTGCAGCAGCACGTTGAAGACATCCGGATGGGCCTTCTCCATCTCGTCGAGCAAGATCACGGAGTAGGGACGACGGCGCACGGCCTCGGTGAGCTGGCCGCCCTCGTCGTAGCCCACATATCCCGGGGGCGCGCCGATCAGACGCTGGACGCTGAACTTCTCCATGTACTCGGACATGTCGATACGCACGAGCGCGCGCTCGTCATCGAACAGGCACTCGGCCAGCGCCTTCGCGAGCTCGGTCTTGCCCACGCCGGTGGGGCCCAGGAAGAAGAAGCTGCCGATGGGCTTGTCCGGATCGGAGAGGCCCGCACGGCTGCGACGCACGGCCGCGGCGACAGCGGAGACCGCCTCGTCCTGGCCGATGACGCGCTTATGCAGCTCACCCTCCAAGCCCTTCAGCTTGTCGAGCTCGCCCTGCATCATCTTGGACACGGGCACGCCGGTCCAGGCACTCACGACCTCGGCGATCTCATCAGAGGTCACCTGCTCGTTGAGGCCCTCGCCGTCCTGCTGCTTTTGCGCCTCGAGCGCAGCCTCGGAATCCTGAATCTGCTGCTGCAGGCCCGGAATCACGGAGTAGCGCAGCTCGGACGCACGGCCCAGGTCGCCGTTGCGCGTCGCGCGCTCCTCTTCGCTCTTGGCCTCGTCGAGCTGCCCCTTGAGCTCCTGCACGTGGTCGATGGCGTTCTTTTGGTTGAGCCAGCCGGCCTTTTGCACGTTGAGCTTTTCTTGGACCTCGGCAATCTCTTGGCGCAGGGCCTCCAGACGCTCCTTGGAGGCGTCGTCGGTCTCCTTCATGAGCGCCTGCTCCTCGATCTGCAGCTGGGTGAGCTGACGCGTGGTGGCATCGATCTCGACCGGCATGCTGTCGAGCTCCATGCGCAGGCGGCTTGCGGCCTCATCAACCAGGTCGATGGCCTTATCGGGCAGGAAGCGGTCGGCGATGTAGCGATCGGAGAGGTCGGCGGCCGCCACGAGCGCGCTATCGGTGATATGCACGCCGTGGAAGATCTCGTACTTCTCCTTGAGGCCACGCAGGATCGAGATGGTGTCCTCGACGGTAGGCTCGCTGACCATCACGGTCTGGAAACGACGTGCGAGCGCCGCGTCCTTCTCGATGTACTTGCGGTACTCGTCGAGCGTGGTCGCGCCGATCGCGTGCAGGTCACCACGGGCGAGCGCCGGCTTGAGGATGTTGCCGGCATCCATGGAGCCCTCGGTGGCACCCGCGCCCACGATGGTGTGGAGCTCATCGATGAACAGGATGACCTTGCCCTCGGACTTCTGGACTTCCTTGAGTACGGCCTTCAAGCGGTCCTCGAACTCGCCGCGGTACTTGGCGCCGGCGACCAGCGCGCTCATGTCGAGCTCGATAAGGTCGCGGTCGCGCAGGGTGCTCGGCACGTCGCCGGCCACGATACGCTGGGCGATGCCCTCGACGATGGCCGTCTTGCCGACGCCCGGCTCACCGATGAGCACGGGGTTGTTCTTGGTGCGACGGGACAGGACCTGGATGGTGCGGCGAATCTCATCGGTACGGCCGATGACCGGGTCGAGCTTGCCGGCGCGGGCCAGATCGCAGATGTTGCGACCGTACTGCTCCAGTGCCTCAAACTGGGTCTTGTCCTCGGCAGACGTCACACGGTCGTCGCCGCGCAGCTCCTCGTAGACTTGCTCGATGCGCTCCTTGGTGACGCCGGCGTCGCGCAGCACGCGGCCCGCCTCGCCCTTGTCCTCGGCAAGCGCCATCAGCAGATGCTCAGTCACCACAAAGCTGTCGCCCATCCTGGTGGCCTTCTTCTCGGCCTTTTCGATGACGCGGACGAGCTCGTTGGACAGGCCCATCTGCTGGCCCTCGCCCGAAACCTTGGGCGCGTGGTCGATGGCATCCTGTGTGGAGCGTGCGAGCTGAGCCGGGTCGGCACCGATGCGCTCGATGATCACGGAGATATTGCGCTCGCCGGCACCGAGCAGGGCAGACAGCAGATGAATCGTCTCCACCGCGCCGGCCTGCGCGTCAGCGGCCGTGCTCATGGCGGTCTGCAGCGCCTCGCGCGACGTCATTGCTAGCTTATCGATTCTCATGGAATCACCTCTCTTGGGGCGGCCGCCCTACGGGGCGGCTTCACGTTGTTCGAGAAGTATTGTTGCCAGCTTTGCGCGATCTTATACACAAATCTAAGTCTC
>URBA01000287.1 GCA_900545905.1 uncultured Collinsella sp. | reverse complement strand
CGAGATGCAGCGTAGTCTCGTGGGCTCGGAGATGTGTATAAGAGACAGCCGCTACGGTATTCCCGTCTTTGGCACGCATGCTCACAGCTGGGTGATGAGCTTCGATTCCGAGCTCGAGGCCTTCCGTGCCTTTGCCAAATCGAGCCCCAAGAACTGCACGCTGCTCATCGACACCTATGACGTGCGCGAGGGCTGTGAACATGCCATTACGGTTGCCAAGGAGATGGAAGCGGTGGGCGAGCGCTTGTCGGCCATTCGCATTGACTCCGGCGACCTCGCCAAGCTCTCCAAGTATGTTCGCGGCCGTTTTGATGCCGAGGGCCTGCCCTATGTGGGGATCTCGGTTTCTAACGATCTGGATGAGTACACGATTCAGTCGCTGCTCGACCAGGGCGCGCCCATCGATAGCTTTGGTGTGGGTACCAAGCTCGCGACCTGCTACGACCAGCCGGCGCTGGGCGGTGTGTATAAGCTTTCTGCCCGCCGTGCGAGCGAGGCGGACCCGTGGACGCCGGTGGTTAAGCTCTCCGAGCAGCCCTACAAGCGCACGATCCCGGGTGTGCAACGCGTGCGCCGTTATTACGACGGCTTTGGCGGCCCGGTCTGCGACATGATCTACGACGAGGACCATCTGGCGGGGGAGGGCGCCGCGCGCGGCAATACCCTCGTGGCCGTGAATGATGCCGCCCTGGTGACCGACGTGTCCGAACTTGAGTATCGCGAGCTGCTGGTGCCGATCGTGCGCGATGGCAGTGCGGTGGCTCCGCGTGAGAGCATCCAGGACGCGCGCGAGCGCTGTGCTTGGGCGCTCGATCATCTGGACGCAGCTTTCAAGCGCTTCCTGTACCCGCAGACCTATGTGGTGGGCATGGAGCAGGGCCTGGCTCAGGTGCGCGACGAGCTCGTGCGCAAGAACATGGCCGCGGCTTCTGCCTTTCCCTGGGCTCACTAATTTCTTGGGTGGTAGGGGCGAGTCACGCTCCCTTGGCCGCCAGCTCGGCCGTTCGCTGAACAGTTGATTGGTTTGACGTATGACGACTTCTTATAAAACGATGGTGGTAAAGATCGGTTCGTCCACGGTTGTGGGCACTGACGGCAAGGTCAACCGCTCCTTTATCGGCGGGCTTGCCGATCAGGCCGCAGCGCTGCGCAAGCTCGGCTGGCGCCTGGTCGTGGTGAGCTCGGGCGCTATCGCCTGCGGCTATCCCGTGCTGGGCTTCGACCGCAAGCCGGTCGGCGACCTGCCGAGCCTGCAGGCTTGCGCCTCGGCTGGTCAGTGCATCATCTCGTCGGCCTACGATGAGGAGTTCCATGCGCGCGACCTTCTCACCTCGCTCGTGCTGCTCACGCGCCACGACACGGCCCGCCGTACGTCCTACCTGCACGCGCGCGACGCCCTGCTGCGCCTGGTGGAGCTTGGCGTGGTGCCGGTCGTCAACGAGAACGATACCGTTACCGTCGACGAGATCAAGTTTGGCGACAACGACACACTGGCGGCGCTCGTGAGCTGCCTGGTATCTGCCGATCTGTGCGTGACGCTCTCGGACATCGATGGCCTCTACACCGCCAATCCGCATGAGGACCCCACGGCCGAGTTTGTCCCGGTCGTGCATAAGATCGATGCCAAGATCATCGCCTCGGCGGGCGATTCTTCCACATCGGTGGGCACGGGCGGCATGATTACCAAGATCCGCGCGAGCCGCATCCTGATGACGGCGGGCATTCAGAGCGTGATTTGCTCGGGCGAGGAGCCCGATGCGCTCGTGCGCCTCGCCCGCGGAGAGAGCGTGGGTACGCTGTTCGATCCGCCGGCGGAGCGCCTGGACATTGCGCCCCGCAAGCTGTGGATTGCACTGGGCGACAAGGCGCATGGCTCAGTAACGGTTGACGATGGCGCCGCAAAGGCGCTGGTCAGCCGTGGCTCGTCCTTACTCGCGGTGGGTATTCGCGAGGTCGATGGCGCGTTTGCCGAGGGCGATGTGCTCGACGTGTGCGACCCAAGCGGCATGGTTGTCGCCCGCGGTATCGCCGAGGCCGATTCGGACGTGCTGGAACTTGCGGCAGGACGCCGCCAGGACCAGATCGCCGGCAACCGCCTGCTGGCAGACCTGGCCGAAAAGCCCGCGATCCATCGAGACAACTTGATAGTGTTTGCATAAAGTGAGGCAGCGCTACGGCTCGTTTTGCCAGCAGCGCTGCCTCGCTTTTGCCGGCACTCGGGGACGTTCCTATTGTGCCGGCAGGTGGGGACACTCCTTTGCTAGAAGATTCGGCGCAGGTCTCCGCGGTTGAGGGCCTCGTCGAAGAGGTGCTTGAATACCACGCTGCCGTGCAGGCCGTCGTGCTCGAACTCGTTGGTCACCCAGGCGTGCGAGTTGCCCACGCGGTCGATCGTGTCGAGCTGCATGCCCGAGTCCACGTACATGTCATCGAAGTACACCGCGGCCTGGAGCGGCACCTCGTTGCAAGCCAGGCGCTGCGGGTCGTAAATCTTGTCCCAGCTGGTGTCTTCCATCAGCAGGTCCATGGCGGGCTTGAAGGGCTTGAGCTCGGGCATCTGCTCGAACATCCACGGGAACATGGCCTCGCCGGTAAACATGAG
>URBA01000286.1 GCA_900545905.1 uncultured Collinsella sp. | reverse complement strand
GCTCGAGCTCATCGATCAACGCAAGCTGATGCTGGGCGGCACCGGCGCTTCTGGTCTGGTTGGCGAGCTCGGCGTTCACGCGACGGTTTACGTCGTTCTTAACCAATTTGACCGCGCGCGCTTCCTCGATCTCGGCAACGCTGCGCTTGGCGCCGACCAGCTTTAGGAGCTGCTCGATCTCCTCGGCGCTCTTAATGTACACGGCATATGACCCCCGCCGCGCATTAACACGAGCATGGACCCCAATCTGCTCCAACAGATCGCAAAGCCCCTTGGCATATTGCTCGCCCTGCACCGCGATCTCCAAATGAAAATCGCCGCGTGGATCGGCCACGAAGCCGCCCGCGATGAGCGCGCCGCGGATATAGGCAAGCCTGCAGCAGGGACGGGCAACGATATGTCGGGGCACGCCGGCGACAAGTCCTCCCCTGCGGTCGAGGATGCCCAGCAGCACCAGAGCCTTATCCAGGTCTGGCTGATCAGGCAAGGTGATGAGGTAGTTTCGAACCTTATGCAATACAGATTTACGAACGGTGAATTCCGTTTTGAGCTTAAGGATGCGATGCGTCAGTGTGATCATCGTGCGCGCGACGGCGCCCGTCTCGGTCGCGACCGTCAAACGATACCGCCCGGAGCCGGCCAGCGAAAGTGTACCGCTCACACGCGTCAGGGCGGCAAGCGTCGACAAATCGCAGTATTCACATTCGGGTTCGCAGCGCGCGAGTTCGTCACGCACCTCGGCGGTAAACGACATGCAGGCCTATGCTTTCGTGTTGGCGCGCGACAGGTCGCGGTGGGAAATGCTCACGTGATATTGAGCGCCTTCCAAATAACGTGCCGTGGCCTCGGCGATGGCAACGCTGCGGTGTTGACCGCCCGTGCAGCCGATGGCAATAGAAAGCTGTGGCTTGCCCTCCGCGATATAGCCCGGCATCACCGTATCGAGCAGCTGCGTCCAAGCTTTCCAGAACTCCTGGGTCTTGGGATGGTCCAGAACAAAGTCGGAGACCTTCTTATCGAGACCGGTCATGGTGCGCATCTCGGGATCGTAGAACGGATTGGGCAGGAAGCGAACGTCGATCATAATGTCCGCCTCAACGGGCATACCGTGCTTAAAGCCAAACGAGAACACGTGAACGTCCATGAGCTGCTGGTCGGACAACTCGGAGAACGCCATGCGCAATTTGTTGCGCAGGGCAGAGGTACGCAGGCGGCTCGTGTCGATGATCATATCGGCTCGGTCGCGCACACCCTGCAGCTGCAGGCGCTCGCGCTGAATCGCATCGGCCGTAGTCTCCCCCGGCTTGGCAATGGGATGGCGACGGCGGTTTTCGCTATAGCGACGGATCAGCACCTCGTCGGAAGCCTCGAGAAACACGATGTCACAGCTCATCTCGCGCTCCTCGAGTGCGGCAACGGCATCGAGCAGCTCATCGAACAAGCCCTGGCTGCGCAGGTCACAGGTGACGGCGAGATGCCTGCCCACGCCCGTATTGATGCCGACGAGCTCGGCAAGCTGGGCGATGAGACGCGGAGGCAGGTTATCGATGCAAAAATAGCCCATGTCCTCGAACACGTGCATGGCCTGTGTGCGGCCCGATCCGGACATTCCGGTGATGATGACGATATCGGGGATGCGCTCCGAGCGCTCCGCCGCATCCATGGCATCTCCCTTTTGCATGTGCTGCCTCCCGAAAACAAGCGCGGGACCCAGCAACCCGGATCCCGCGCGGTCAATTGCCTATATTGAGTATACCGCCCCGAGCGGATACGAGGCCTGTCTTACGCCTCAAGTGCAGCCTTGAACCAACTCGTAATACTCGTGGGGTGCGTGATGGCGGTGCCGACGACAACGGCCCAGGCGCCAGCATCGATCGCGGCGCGAGCCTCCTCGGGCGTATGCACGCGACCCTCGCAAATGATAGGAAGGCCGGGGAATTCCTCAGTCGCCTGACGCAGGAGCGGCAGGTCGGGGCCATCGGCCATGGTGCAGTCGATGGCGGCGACGCCGTGAGAAAGCGTGGTGGATACCAGGTCAAAGCCCATATCAACAGCACGGCGAATGTCCTCGATAGTGGCACAATCCGCCATCAGGAGCACACCCTCCTCGTGCAGCGGTCGGAAGGTATCCTCGACCGTCTTGCCATCGGGACGCGGACGATCGGTGGCGTCGATCGCCACGATATCGGCACCCGCAGCAACACACGCGCGAGCGTGGCGCAGCGTCGGCGTGATGTAAACGCCCTCGTGCCCATCCTTCCACAGGCCGATGACGGGAACCTCACAGCGACCCTTAATGGCGGCAATGTCGGCAAGGCCCTGGCAGCGAATGGCGGCGGCGCCGCCGAGCTCGCAAGCACGAGACATTTGAGCCATGGTCTCGGGCGTACGAAGCGGCTCGCCCATATACGCCTGAACGCTCACGACGAGCTTGCCCTTCAGGGATTGAATCAAAGGATCGACGGTCATAAGGCTGCAACCTTTCTCAGAACAGCCTCCCGAGGCGTGTTGTCTCGGGAGGCTCCTACAGAAGATACGTTTACTTCAACGAGGCAAGAAGATGCTCAGCGGCACCGATGAGCGGAGCATCGCCCTCCAGAGAACCGATGAGGATCGGCGTGT
>URBA01000285.1 GCA_900545905.1 uncultured Collinsella sp. | reverse complement strand
GAACTTCTGACCTCTTCCGTGTCAGGGAAGCGCTCTCCCCCTGAGCTAAACGCCCGATCAAGGGTGCGCAAGCGCGCAAGGGATAATATAACGGAGCCTGAACTCGGTGGCAAGAACATTTTTAAAAATCGCTTACATTGTGGAATTCGGGGGCTTTGTCATATCCATTTCAAAAGAGCCTGCTGCCGCGATTTGACTGTCGCATAATGCAAGGCCATTGCGGTATCGAGCTATGGAAAGACGTCTGCGGAATTGTCCTACCGATAAGCGGACAAGCCTTCGGCTGGTGCCTTCGCCGTGGTAAGGTAAGCCGAATTGTTTCCAGGCTGCTTCGAGGGAATGGAATGAGCAAAGAGCGTGTCGAGCAGGTCGAAGGCGCAGGGGCTTCGGTGCCGATGACCGATATATCGAACATTGATGTGCCCGAGGGCACCGACGAGCTCAGCCGCAACACCCGTCGCGCATGGCGCGACCGCCTGAACAGCGCTTCGACGCGCAAGATGATCACGGGCGTCTTGGCTACGCTGGTGGGCGGTTCGTTTTGGGGCTTCTCGGGCACCAGCGCGAGTTTTCTGTTCGATACCTACCACGTCGATACCTTGTGGCTTATGAGCGTGCGTCAGATTCTCGCCGGTCTACTCTTTATGGCCGTGGTTGTTACGCGCGACCGCGAGCGCCTGATTAAGCTCTGGACCACACCCGCCGATCGCAAACAGCTGCTGCTCTTTACCGCTTTTGGCCTGCTCTTTAACCAGTTTTGTTATCTTTCGGCCGTGCGCCTGACGAACGCCGGAACCGCGACGGTGCTCCAGTGCCTGCAGCTTGTTATCATCATGGGCTACACCTGCGTGATCGATTGCCGCATGCCGCGTACTCGCGAAGTCATCGGCATTGGCCTGGCTCTGGGTGGAACCTTTTTAATCGCCACCGGCGGCGACCCCACCAGCCTGAATATCTCGCCGCTTGGCCTGGCAGCGGGTCTTATGTGTGCGGTCAGCGCCGCGTGTATGGCGGTGATTCCCGCCAAGATCCTGCCCGAATACGGCAGCCCCATCGTCACGGGCTCGGCAATGCTCACGGCGGGCGTGGTCTCGTGCGTCTTCGTGCAGCCCTGGGCGCATATGCCGGCGCTCGACGCTGCCGGCATCGAGGCGCTCGCGGTGTTCGTGGTTATCGGCTCGTTTTTTGCTTACATGCTTTATATGCAGGGCGTTAAGGACATCGGCTCGGTGCGCGCGAGCCTCATCGGAACTGTGGAGCCGGTTTCGGCGACCATCACCAGCGCCGTTATGCTGGGGACGGTGTTTTTGCCGACCGACCTTATCGGCTTTGTCATGATCATCGTGATGATGTTCCTCACGGTGTAGCTAGCGTCGCCGCCAAGACAGAAAAGGTGTTGTGCCGCATTTTCGCCAATTGATGTTCGTGTCTGGAGTTTAGCTGTCGATGCTCAAAATGCCATAAACTAGTAACGTTATGGACTTTTTCATTGCGACTCAATTGCGAGGATTTCTTTATGGCTGGTAATCACTTTAAGGGCAGCGATAGCGGCCGTCCTGCAGTTCCGCCGCGTCCGAACGGGGCTGGTAAGGCCGGCACGCCGAGCGGCGCTGGACAGGGCGGTTCCGGTAAGCGCGTGTCCCCGGGCGAGACGGCGATGTTTACCGCTCTGTACGAGCAGTCTCAAAAGGCAAAAAAGACCGGCCGTGCAAGAGGAAATGTCTTTGCGGGCGGTGCAACCTCTGCGTCGCAGCCGAGCGGGGCTCCTTCGGTACCTGCGAACAACGCAGGTGCTGCCAACGCCGCGAATGGCGCCGGCAACGTTAATGCCGGCAAGGCCGACAACAATACTCCCTCTGCCGGTGGCGCGGGGCTTACGGGTAACCTCGGCACGATTTACACCGGCGCCTCCGAGACAGGCACGTTCGCCCGCCTGGATGATAGCGGTGCCGAGTTTGCGGGCTCGGGTTCCAAGGAAGATTATTACGATTTTGGCTTGAACTACGGTAGCGATGCTTCGTCGAGTTCGACCTCTGACGGTCTGGTCCGTCATCGCCATCGCAAGGGCGAGCGCAAAAAGCGTCACACCGGCGCCATTATTGCCGCTGTAGTCGCGGTGCTTCTCGTTGCGCTTGGCGCAAGCGGCTTTATGCTGCTTAACTCGGCAAAGACCGTAAAGAGCGAAGCGAAGGAGGCTGTCGAGATTGTCGGTGGCCTTAAGGACAAGGTCACGTCGGGCGATTTTTCGACGCTGCCTGACGACGCGAAGAAGATTGATGAGCTTTGCGACAGCATGAAGGCGGAGACCTCGAGCCCGCTGTGGACGGCGGCTTCGTTTATCCCGGTGTATGGCAGTGACATCAACGCAGCCCGCACCATGATTGATGCCCTGTCCGATGTCTCGAGCAACGCGCTGGTTCCCATGGCCGACAACCTTTCGCAGGCCACGCCCGGCAAGCTGTTCCAGGACGGCATGATTAACGTGTCCGCGCTGCAGGCCGTTGCCGAATCGCTTTCCGATAGCTCCAAGGTGTTCAAGAGCGCCAACGAGAAGATCCAAGGTATTGGTGATACTCATATTTCCCAGGTGACCGAGCTGGTCGATAAGGCCAAGGACGGCTTTGC
>URBA01000284.1 GCA_900545905.1 uncultured Collinsella sp. | reverse complement strand
GTGGGCTCGGAGATGTGTATAAGAGACAGGCTTGCAGCCGGAGCGAAAGGGGGAAATCTCGGCCCCTCCCGCCCCGGCCGGCCAGGTCAACTACACTGTGTACTGCGGCAGGTCCTGCAGAGCAATGACGTCCATGCCCATGTCGTTGGCACTGCCGTGACCCTGCTGATCCTCGCGCACAGCCTCGATGGCGCTCACATACGTGTTGGCGGCAGACATCGCCGTCACGCAGGTCACGCCACGACGGACGGCCTCGGTGCGCAGCAGATAGCCGTCGCCGCGCGAACCCGGACCGTACGGCGTGTTGATGATCACCGCGATCTTGCCGTCGGCAATCAGGTCGCCGATGTTGGGACGCTCGCCGTCGTGCGGGCCGCTGATCTTCTCCACAATCTCGCACGTCACGTTGCCGCCGCGCAGCACGCGCGCCGTGCCCTCGGTGGAGCAGATATCGAAGCCCAGATAGCGCAGGATGCGCGCGACCGAAAGGATGTGACGCTTGTCGCGGTCGCACACGCTAATGAATACCTTGCCGCTGCTGGGATCAGGCAGCTTGTAGTCAATAGCCAGCTGCGTCTTGGCATATGCCTCGGGATAGCTCTTGGCAATGCCCATGACCTCGCCCGTCGACTTCATCTCGGGTCCCAGGATAACGTCGGCACCCGGGAAACGGCCCCAGGGCATGACGGCCTCCTTCATGCAGAACCAGTCCAGCTGACGCTCATCGCTCGGCAACCCCAGGCTCGCTATGGAATCGCCCGCCATGATGCGCGCGGCGCACTTGGCCAGCGGCACGCCGGTGGCCTTGGAGATAAACGGCACGGTGCGGCTGGCACGCGGGTTGGCCTCGATCACGTAGACGGTCTCGCCCTTGATGGCGTACTGCACGTTGACCAGACCGCGGACGCCCAGCGCCATCGCGATGCGGCGCGTGGTCTCGCGGAGCTTCGCCTGCAGGCTCTCGCTAAAGCTGAACGGCGGAATGCAGGTCGCGGAGTCACCGGAGTGGATACCAGCCTCCTCGATATGCTCCAAGATACCGCCGATGTAGACCTCCTCGCCGTCGCACAGAGCGTCGACGTCGGACTCGATTGCGCCCTCCAGGAAGCGGTCCAGGTACACCGGGTAGTCGGGGCTAATGCGCGCGGCCTCGGCCATATAATCGCGCAGATGCTCGGCATCGTAGGCGATCATCATGCCGCGGCCGCCCAGCACGTAGCTCGGACGCACCAGCAGCGGATAGCCGATATGCGCGGCCACGGCCTCGGCCTCCTCAAACGAGGTTGCCTGGCCCGCCGGCGGGTACATAATGCCCAGCTTGTCGAGCAGGGCGGCAAAGCGCTCGCGGTCCTCGGCAAAGTCGATGGCGTCGGGCTTGGTGCCCATGATGTTCACGCCGCTTTCCTCGAGCATGCGCGCCAGCTTAAGCGGAGTCTGGCCGCCGAGCGTCACCACGACGCCGTCGGGACGCTCAACGTCAATGACGTCCATGACGTCCTCGTAGGTGAGCGGTTCAAAGTACAGGCGGTCGGACGTGTCGTAGTCGGTCGAAACGGTCTCGGGGTTGCAGTTGACCATGATGGTCTCAAAGCCGCGGGCCGCCAGTGCATAGCTCGCATGCACGCAGCAGTAGTCGAACTCGATACCCTGGCCAATACGGTTGGGGCCGGCACCCAGAATCATCGCTTTGGGCTTATCTGCCGGCGTGGTCTCGTCGGGGGCAACGCACTTCTTGGCGACCGGGCTCGTGCGGTAGATATTCTCGTAGGTCTTGTAGTGATATTCCGTGGCACTCGAGAACTCGGCGGCGCAGGTATCGACCGTCTTCATGCTGGGAACCACACCTAGACCCTTGCGATAGGCACGCACAAAGCGCTCATCCGAGCCGGTCAGCGCGGCAATCTCGGCGTCGCTCGTGCCGTACTGCTTGAGCAGGCGCATCGCGTCGGCGTCGATATCCTCCACACGCAGGCCGCGGATGCTCTCCTGGACCTGCACCATATCGTTGATACGGTTGAGGTACCACGGATCGATGCCGCAGATAGCATGGATGCGCGCGATATCCCAGCCGCGGCGCAGGGCCTCGACCACAAAGAAAATGCGATGCTCGGTCGGCGTTGCCACGGCTTGAGCGAGCTCATCGTCGCTCAGCTTGTCGGCACCCTCCTTGCCACCGGCACAAATGCCCTGATGCCCGTCCTCCAGCGAACGCATGGCCTTGCCAAAGGCTTCCTCGAAGGTGCGGCCGATCGCCATGATCTCGCCCACGGCCTTCATGCGCGTGGTGAGCGTGGGGTCAGTTCCCTTGAACTTCTCGAAGGCAAAGCGCGGCACCTTGACCACGCAGTAGTCGATCGTGGGCTCAAAGCAGGCAGGCGTTGCCTTGGTAATGTCATTGACGATCTCGTCGAGCGTGTAGCCCACGGCAAGGCGCGCGGCGGCCTTGGCGATGGGGAAACCCGTGGCCTTGGAGGCCAGCGCGGACGAACGGCTCACGCGCGGGTTCATCTCGATGACAATCAAGCGGCCGGTCTGGGGGTTCACGGCAAACTGCACGTTGGATCCGCCGGTCTCGACGCCAATCTTCTCCAGAATAGCGCTGTCTCTTATACACATCTGACGCTGCCGACGAAGCTA
>URBA01000283.1 GCA_900545905.1 uncultured Collinsella sp. | reverse complement strand
ATTGCGGACTCGCCGAACGTCTCGAGCACGGCAACCAGAATCAGCGTCACCAGGAAAATGAATACCGATACCTGCACGGTGTGGGAGATGGCGCTGCGGATAATCGACAGGACAGGCGTCCCTTCGTGGGAATGGGAGTGACCGTGACCATCATGGTGTTCATATTCGCCCTCATGACCGTGATCGTGGCCATGTCCGTGTTCGTGCTCGTCCTCGTCTTCATCACAACCGCAATGGTCGCGCTCGCACAGCTCGTGGATGTGGTCGGCGCTCACGCCCGCCTCGGCCACCTCGTCGATGATGTCACCGCCAGTGTGGTCGTCGTGCGCGCAATTCACGTGGGCCGGGTTGGCCGCGGTTCCCAGCACGGTGCGGCGAATCGCCGCATGCGCGCGAGCGTTACGACGCAGGCCGCGAATGGCGGCGTCCACGATAAAGCCCGTGACCAGCGCGATCAGTGCCTTCGAAGCCAAAAGCATCGCCATGGTCTGCACGGGCACCTGCTCGGCGAGCAACAGCGGCAGCATCTCATCGGAGGTCGAAAGGAACACCGCCACCAACGTGCCCAAGGTCACGACACGACCGGCGTACAGTGTGGCCGCCATTGCCGAAAAGCCGCACTGCGGCACCATGCCCAGCAGCGAGCCAACCACGGGACCCGTGGCGCCGGCGCGCTTGATGGCCCCGTTAACGCGGTCGCCCGCGACGTGCTCCAAGGTCTCGAGGGCCAGATACGTCACCAACAAAAACGGCACCAGCGACAGCGTGTCCTTGCCGGCGTCGAGCAAAATATCAATCAGCAAATCCATGAAGGATGGAACCTTTCGTGTCTTTCGGCAGCATTGTAAAAGTCCTAGCGGTCAACTAGGGTATTGTAGTTGTCCCGGGCGCGGTGCCAATAGTTGCCCATGGTAAACTATCATCTCGCCACAACTCAGTAACCCCGAGCCGCGCGACGCGGCCCGTCCAAGGAGCAGCCTATGAACGTTTCGCAAGCACTCGAATACGAACGCCAACCGTTTATCCCTATGTTTATCTATGGCGATCACGGCGCCATGGAGTCCGAGCGCCAGAAGGGCGAAGAGGCCCTCAAGGTGCTCGAGACCGAGTACTTTACCGCCGAGGGCGACCCCAGCTTCGACTTTGCCACCGTGCGCGACCTGGCCGACCGCAACCGCGACCTGTGCGACCAGATTGGCGAGGCACGCCTGCGCAACGTGACGCCCGCGACGCTTTCGCGCGGCCTGTCCGACGCCGACACCTGCGCCGCCATCGGCAAGATGCAAAAGCGCACCGCCGCGTCCGTCATGCGCGAGATCCGCGGCGACCGCGACGCGCTCGGTGTCGCCTACGCTCGCAAGCCCATCCAGGGCACGGTGCTCGGCATCGATATCGAGACCACCGGCCGCGCACCCGAGCGCGGCTACATCATCAACGTGGGCTGGGAGATCATGGAGCTCACCAGCGACGCCGTCCCGCACGACGCCGAGGCACACTACTGCGGCCTGCCCGACATCTACCGCGGCGAGGATGTACCGCTGTCGAATATCCACCACATCACCTGGGATGACATTGACGGCAAAACGCCCTTCCGCGAGAACAAGGAGCTGCAAAAGCAACTGCTCAAGCTTATGAAGAAGTACCCGTACATGGCGCACAACGCCGCCTTTGAGGACAGCTGGTTCAAGATTCACCTGGACGGTTACGCCGAGGCACGCCGCGCGGGCAAGATCATTGTCATCGACTCGCGACAGATCTGCCGCAGCCTGGACGCCGACGTGCGCTCGCTCCCCCGCGAGTCCGCCCCCGCCGCGCTCGAGAACTGGGCACGCCGTCGCGGCACCCTCGCGCCCGACGCCAACGAGCAGCATCTGGGTCTGGACGACACCGACCTCATGCTCCGCACGGTACAGGCCGAGTTCAACCTCAAGAACCTATTCGCGAAATAACCGATCCATCTGCGGGAGCGCCTGCCAGGCACAGCGCAATCCGTCTGGGCACACCGACACGCAGTAAACTAGGGCGCAGCCTTATGGCTGCACCCTAGTTTTCATCAAAACGAGCAAATACGCGTGCTTCACATAGTCGGCAGGTTGGCCCACCTACTTTTTTCGAGTTGTTCGGCCAGCTGAACCACTAGTCAAGGCCCCTTGAACCGCAATCGAAGCTAAAATCGCCTTAATTTCGCAACCAAGCCCCATAAATCTACCTGAATCAATTCGAATAGGACGTTGCGATCGCACCATTCGTATAGGATAAGGCCGAATAACTCAAATTATGTTGGTGAGGCATCTGAGCGGTCGGCAAAAACGCTTAGAAGCTACGAATCCGCAACTAAAGTTCACCAAAATGGGGCGGCCGACAGAAACCTCCCCAGCCGAAGCTGCCCCCCTCAATACGACAGCTCAAAACCCACCGTTCGCAGAAGATAAGCCGCGCCCCAATACCGTTGCCCGAAGTTTCGGGCGTATATGGCGTCCGCTATGCCATCATGCGCGTATGGGAATCGTTCTGTCACATACCACGGCACGCGCTGTATACCAAACAGTCAACTCGCTCGCAAGCTACGCGACCGATCCCATACCCATGGAAAAGATCAAGGTGTCTGCGCCGACCACGTCCGACCTGGAAGCGGCGCGAGCATGGCTCAACAGA
>URBA01000282.1 GCA_900545905.1 uncultured Collinsella sp. | reverse complement strand
ACAGGCCGCAGCCGATGCAGCGATCGGCATCGACGGCAAACTTGCTCGTCTGTTGCATGCGCGGCAGCCCAATTGCGTGATACGCGCACGATGCAAACAAAGGCACGCGATGGCGCATCATGTTGCCCGTGCGGCGTGCCCGCACCGCCTCGATCACGGCATCAATCTGCGCCTCGGCAGCTCTATTGATACCCTCAACCTTTTGAGGGTCAGACAGGTCGAAAACAGGCGTCCAGGTATCGGGCATCTTGACGCTCATCGCCGCATCTAACTCGAGCCCACGCTCGTGTAGCAGATCGCGGGCAAACTTGGCCGATTGGCCGGTCGTCGAACCGTACGTCGAAACATAGAACGTATAGGGGCGCTCGCCGCCCTTTGTACTTGCAACAATCGACAGGTCGGCAGTCTTCAAAAACTCGATCATCGGTGTCGGCAGGCCCCAGGCATACACCGGGGCGACAAACCCCAGCTGACAGGGACCTTCCGCCAAGGCAAGGCGAAAGGCCTCGGCATCAAAACGCTCAATCGACATAACCCTGTCGTCCGTCGCCGCCGCAATGCGACGCGCCACATGCTCGCTGTTCCCTGTCGCGCTAAAGTACAGGATCATCTCGTACCCCTGGAGTTGACTCGCGATTAACCGCGCTATTTGCGCAGCGGCTTGGGCAGTGGAATGCCGGCGGCGATGACGGCGGCGATGATCATGCAGACGATACCCTTGAGTGGGAAGCACATGAGCAGCAGGCCTACGACCATGACCGGCTGGCGCATGACCGCACCCATCGTCGATGCCGTGCAGACGGCAACGCAAAAGACCGGATCTGCGCCGATGAGGATGGCAAGGCCATAGCCCAAGCTTACGCCTGAGAAGATAACCGGGAAGAAGTGGCCGCCGCGCCAACCAAGGTTGATGAGGGCGGGCGTCAGCATGGCCTTAACAAGACCGGTCGCGATAAGCACGCCAGCGGGAATGGTCAGGTAGGTTTCCATGAGCACGTCGGCCTGAGTCTCGCCGGCAAACATGGTGTAGGGCAGAACCGTGCCACAGATGGCGAGCGCCAGACCGGCTAGCATGGCCTTGACGACAGGACGCTCCCCTATGGCATGGGCAAGCGCTTCGCTCGCGTGCTCAGAGACAAAGTACAGCCAGCCGCAGATTGTTCCGATCAGCGACAGAGGGATGAGCCAGATAAGCTCCAGATTGCCCACCACGGCAGCCTCGAACCTCGGC
Organism: uncultured Collinsella sp.; assembly: GCA_900545905.1. Taxonomy (GTDB): domain Bacteria; phylum Actinomycetota; class Coriobacteriia; order Coriobacteriales; family Coriobacteriaceae; genus Collinsella. Next base: position 1,424 of record URBA01000282.1, on the reverse strand, counting down.
ATGCCCATGCCACCGCCCACAAGCTGGCCGAGCAGCAGGTAGGTGCCCAGACCGCCGGCAATCGCAATGCCGTAGACCACCGTCTTTTGCGCCTTGGGCAGCCTGATGGTGATCTCGTCGGACGCAGAGCCCTCGTCGCCGTCGGCGCTACCGGCAAGCGGTGCCACAAAGCCAAAGACGGGCGCGGTAAAGAGCGCCGTCAGGGCAGCCTGGGTACCCAGCAGCGTAAGCTCCCTAAACTCGGCGCCAAAGCGACGCATACGGTCGCCAACCCAGCTGCACAGACCCGCGATAACGCCGGTCAGGCCGGCCTCCGGTCCAATACTTCCGCCAAACAGCAGCGGCAGCAATGCCGCGAGCGAAAGCTTGCCCAGGTTGTCGTACGGGTAGCGCCCGTCTTGCTTAACCTTAGCCATCACCTGGTTGAGGTCATCGGTCTTGGTGCCTGTCATCTTTTCGTACAGACCAATTAACAGACCGCCCAGCAAGCAGACAAAAAACGGGTACGGCAAAAAGCCAAACGGGCCGCTGGCAAGCTCGGGCGAAGCGACGCCCAGCGCGTGCGGAATCTCGGTCCACAGATAGTCGATACCGTGCTCCATCGCAAAAAAGAACAGCCAGACCGCGGCGCCTGCGAACGCACCGGTCACGGCAACGCTAACTAAAAACAGCGCGCGGTTTGTGGGTTTGGCAAGGTTATCCATCGGGTCCTCCCGCGGTCAAAGTCGACATAGATACATTTTATTGTAGAGCGCGCGTTGCCCGAACGGGCCAACCACCTGCGCCGCAAACGGCACCATTGGGAGTCATAGTGGGGCAGGCTCAAGACTTATCCGTTGATAATCGAGGCAATCTCACGCAAATCGTCGGCAAAGTAGATGCCGAGCTGGCGCCTCGAGCTCGAAAGCCCCTTATCAATCATGTGCCCGAGCAGCGCCTTAAGGTCATTGTAGTAACCGTCCAAGTTGTACAGAATGCACGGCGCGCTCAGGTGCCCCAACGACACCGCGGACATGACCTCGGCAATCTCCTCGAGCGTACCCGTCCCGCCGGGAAAGGCAATGAAGGCATCACCAAGCTCGATCATCTTGGCTTTACGCTCGGCCATATCGCTCGTCACGATGAGATCGTCGATTCCGTCGTGCTGAAACTCGGCCTCGATAAAAAAGCTCGGCTCCACGCCCGTCACATGTCCGCCAGCATCGAGCACGCTATCGGCGAGCGCGCCCATCAGGCCCGATTTGGACCCGCCGTATACCAACGCGTGGCCGTTGGTGCCTATCCAGTTGCCCAGCTCCTGTACCGCAGGTAGAAACGCCGAGTCACTACCGACGCTGGCACCCAGATACACGGTGATATTCATTTCAGTCCCCCTCATCGTGACGCCTGTCTCTTATACACATCTGACGCTGCCGACGAAGCTA
>URBA01000281.1 GCA_900545905.1 uncultured Collinsella sp. | reverse complement strand
CTTCCGGCATTCTAATTGGTGCCACGGTGGTATCCTCCAATCGGTAGGCCGATCGGAACCCCTCCCCGCGACACCCACATTACCTGGCCGTGGCGCTTGCGCCCGGCAGTTTCCTATCAGTCGTCCGGAGCGGCGAGCGCCCCCGGTGGCAACACCCCCCGGGCCCTCTACGGGGCAGGGGCAGACGGCCATCCGGAGGTGCCCGATCGGCGGCCCCTCGGGGCTTGCCCGTATCGTAGGCAATGCGCCGAATGCTCGCCATCGAAATTTATCGATGGCCTATTTCAGACTGTAATGGGCGAATTTCGTGCTCCCGGCGACTTGAAATGTGCTACACAGAACAAGTTATTTCGGATAATCGACAGTGAGGCCCTAGTCCCTAAGCACAGCTGCTTTTATCAACAGCTTTATCAGGGGTTTTAGTAGGTAAAAATCGATCTCTATATGCCAAATTAAAGTTGACTGTCCATTTTCCGAAATAACTTGTTCTGGGTAGCACTTTTCAAGCCAATTCCAGGGAGCAATTGAAGCCTTTTCGCAACTAAAACTCTAGTTCCCGCGACCGTTTTCTACCTGCACAACTACATTCCCGCCCAATCGATAAAAATCTCCTCACGAAGCTGCCGTTCGAGCTCCTGCTGCCGCGGCGTCTTGTCTTTCAGCGGCATATCGAGATAGGACATGATGAGTTCCATCACCACGCGGAAGGCATCGAAGTCGGCCAGCTGACCATAGGTCATCAGAACGACGGGATATCCCATGGCTTGCAAGGCCGTCGTTCGATCGGAGTCCGAGATCTTGGATTCAATGGATCCGTGAATGGCTTTACCTTGGCATTCAACCAGACACTCTCGACTGCCGTCCTTATTTGCCAGCAGGATATCGGCATAGCGCCTATCAAGCCCCGAAATCAGGCGGGCGCTGCGCGTCATACGAATCTCGACGTTATTGGTAAGGCGCAGGCCTTCGCCGCCGCGCAACCTCGTAAGGCCAAACAGCATCGAAGCCTGGACCTCAAGCGGCGATGCCGCCACCCCCGTAATGCATTTCGCGGCACGTGTGAACGATTTGGCACCGCGGAGTCCCTGGATCTTATTGGCGAACTCCGTTAGTTCAGAGAGCTCGATCAAGGGAGGTCGTTTCCACAAGTCCGTTGGATTCCCAGAGACATCATTTACGTTTTCCCAGCCCGACCGTGCGTCACCCCACCGGTCCCCATATGCCTGCACAAGTGCCGACTTTACCTGAGGCGCAATCTTGCACACGGCAAAGGTGCCGCACATCTCATACATGCACATGATTAAACGCTCGTTTGAGACCGAGGAAGCAAGGGTCAGCAGCGTAAAGAGCGGGGATGCGACATCAAGGCCAAACTCTGTCTGCCGCACGGAGCCAAACGGCCTCTCCCCGTTCCAAACATGTCTGACAATACGATCGCCCTTACGTCCACAGCTGCCCTGTGCCAACACGTGTAACGGGGTGCCCAGGAAATGTTTGACAAGCGGATGCTCACAAAGGCGCTCCCTGCGCTGATCGTCCGCAGAATCGGGCAGGTCCGGCATTATTGCCAAGACCTGTGGAGGTATCCGGTGATACCGAAAGGCAGATATGTCGCACAGCATGTCGTCCATGAAGGGTACGTACCCACTACGTCGTTTGTGAGCCCGCCCAGACGACAAACGCGATGGCTTAGCCTGCGAACGGTAAATACTGCTACGTGCACGTCGTGAATCTCTCAGGAGGCTTACAATCGGTTTGGAAAACAAACTGATTGTGAGGTTGCATATGGTTGATGAGGACTTTGCCTGGCGGCTTGCGCAGGACCTTGTGAAGATTGACAGCTCGGACCCCGGCGCATATGAGGGCGAGATCGAACAACATATCAAAGGCCTGGTCGAGGCGTATATTGCCAAACTCGATTCACCCGTGTTGAACGCCGCAGAGATACGCGAGCTCGAAGTACTCCCCGGACGTCGCAACCTTATGGTCACCGTGCCGGGCATGAGCGATGAGCCGCGACTCGTCTACATCTGCCACATGGATACCGTCACCCTGGGAGATGGCTGGGACGCAGACACACCGCCGCTCGGGGCGACCGTGCGGGACGATAAGCTCTATGGCCGCGGTGCCTGCGATATGAAGGGCGGCCTGGCCTGCACCATTGCCGCACTTCTTCACACGTTTGAGCGCATTGCGGCGAAGGGCGCACTTCCCCACCGCGGCTTTTCGCTCATTTGCTCGGTCGACGAAGAGGACTTTATGCGCGGCTCCGAGGCGGCCATCGATGCCGGCTGGGTCGGCTCGCGCGAATGGGTGCTGGACACCGAGCCCACCGACGGACAGATTCAGGTGGCGCACAAGGGGCGCACGTGGTTCGAGATTGAAATGGCTGGCGTAACGGCGCATGCGAGCCAGCCGTGGAAGGGCGCGGATGCCGTCGCCGCCATGGCCGAGGTCGTGTGTTCGCTCCGTCGCGTGTTTGTGGCGCTGCCCGCGCACGATGAGCTGGGGTCTTCGACCATCACGTTTGGCCAAATCGAGGGCGGATATCGCCCCTATGTCGTGCCCGACCGCGCCAAAGTCTGGGTCGACATGCGTCTGACCCCGCCGACCGATACGGCCGCCGCGACGCGCATGGTAGAGCAGGCCATCGCCGTCG
>URBA01000280.1 GCA_900545905.1 uncultured Collinsella sp. | reverse complement strand
GCGTAGTCTCGTGGGCTCGGAGATGTGTATAAGAGACAGGAGCAGGACTGTCCGAGCAGGCAACCTAATGCCTTTCGGGCAGCCACGGACCAACTTACTTCAAACCGCAGCTACGACAGCGCAATACCGCCAAGCCAGCCCCAACGCACGCCAGAGCCAGTGCCATAGAAGCTAATAAACGAATCGAGCGACTTAGACGTAATGGCACCCTCGTTGCTCATAACGATGCCGCCGCCAACGTAGATACCCACATGACCGTAGATAAGGCCCGGAGCACCCGTGCCGCTGTGCGAGGAATCGGCCACGATCATGCCCACCTGCAGCGCCGAGCGGTCGGAGCTATAGCACCAGGCGTTGAACATGTCGCAGGCGTTGCCGCCAAAGTAGCCAACGCCGGCGTTACGGAAGACATTGGTAACCCACGCCGCGCACCAGTTCTGGCCCGGCGAAGGCGTGGAGTAGCACGCGTTGACGACGGCCTGTTGCTTGCCCGAGCCGGCATTCTGCTGCGGAGTTCCGGGCGCATACGATCCGCCACCCGAGCTCGAACCACCCGAGTAGGAATTGTTCTTGTTCGCGGCGGCCGCGGCAGCGGCGGCCTTCCTAGCGGCCTCCTCGGCCTGGGCGGCAGCGAGAATCTCGGAATCACGCTGAGCCATGAGCTCCTTGACATCGTCAGAGAGGCCGTTCAGAACCGTCTGGACTTCCTGCTGCTTGGCCTGCATGTCCTGCATCTGGGCAGTCTGCTGGTCCTTGAGCTTCTCTAAGTCGGCCTTCTGCGACTCGAGCTCGGTCTTTTGCGCATCGAGCTCTTCCTGGATGGTCTGAATGTCCTCGATGGCGTCGCGGTCGCTCTTGTTGATCTTCTCAACGTAATGCGCGTTGGCGACGAGTTCCTCAAACGAGCCAGAGGCCAGCAGCAGCGACAGGATGTTCGTGCCGCCGGACTTGTAGCTGGCGGCCACGCGATCGGAAAGGTCGTTGCGCTTCTTCTTGAGCTCGGCCTTCTTTTCATCGATCTGGGCCTGCGTGTCGTCAATCTTGCCCTGGACATTCTCGATGTCGTTGAGGGTCTGGGCATTCTTGTTGGCCAGCGCCGCATACTCATTTGCGATGCTGTCGAGCTGGGCCTGAACCTCGTCGAGCTGGGCCTGGGCGGCATTCAGTTTATCGGTTGTTTCTTTGGAAGCCTCCGCCGCATGGGCGCGAGCGGGCAGGCCAAAAAGAACTGCCGCAGAAGCGGCGCCGAACAGGGCCTTGAGGGCAGTGCGGCGCGAGAGCTCCTGGGAAAGGATGGAATCGCTGTTTGGTGACATATGTACTCCGTTACATGCTTATTTATATGTCGCTCAACTCATACATATTAGCGTACATATGGCGCGTCCCAACGATTTCCACGAACGGCAGGAAACTACAAGGTCGGCGGCTCGTAAGCAATTGTCAAATTTGAGGTAACAATTGAGCAAGCTCTTATATGAGTACGTTAACATAATCCTCTGCTTTTCCTACAGTGCACCATTTGGGCGTCCCCGCCTGCGCTATACTCCCCTCTAGAAGTGTTCCTGATTCGATAGGAGACTACATGTCCAAAGCACTCGACCCCAAAGACACCTGTGTCCTCGTTACCGGTGGCGCCGGCTTTATCGGCTCGCACACCGTCGTTCAGCTGCTCGAGGGTGGCTACCAGGTCGTCATCGTCGATGATCTCTCCAACTCCAGCGCCGTCGCCGTCGACCGCGTCAAGACCATCGTGGGCGACGAGGCCGCCAAGAACCTCACCTTCTACGAGGCCAACGTGCTCGACCGCGATGCGATGAACAAGATCTTCGATACCCATCAGATCGACCGCGTCATCCACTTTGCCGGCTTTAAGGCCGTTGGCGAGTCGGTGAGCAAGCCCGTCGAGTACTATCACAACAACATCGAGAACACCCTGGTGCTCATCGACGTCATGCGCAACCATGGCTGCAAGTCCATCATCTTCTCGAGCTCCTCGACCGTCTACGGCGACCCGGACAACCCGCCCGTCACCGAGGAGGATCCTAAGAAGCCCGCGACCAACCCCTATGGTTGGACCAAGTGGATGATCGAGCAGATCCTTATGGACGTCCACACCGCCGACCCCGAGTGGGACGTCGTGCTGCTCCGTTACTTCAACCCCATTGGCGCTCATCCGTCGGGCCTGATCGGCGAGGACCCCAAGGGCATCCCCAACAACCTGGTGCCCTATGTCGCCCAGGTCGCCGTGGGCAAGCTCGAGGCCGTTCAGGTCTTTGGCAACGACTACCCCACCCCCGACGGCACCGGCGTGCGCGACTACATCCACGTCTGCGACCTGGCATCTGGTCACGTTGCCGCCCTCAACTGGATGAACGGCAAAACCGGCGTCGAGATCTTTAACCTGGGCACCGGCACCGGCACCTCGGTACTCGAGGTCGTCGCCGCCTTCTCCAAGGCGTGCGGCAAGGAGCTGCCCTACGTGATCCGCGAGCGCCGTGCCGGCGATATCGCCGCCAACTGGTGCGATGCCTCCAAGGCCGAGCGCATGATGGGCTGGAAGGCCCAGTACGACATCGCGGACATGTGCCGCGATAGCTGGAACTGGCAGAGCCACAACCTGTCTCTTATACACATCTCCGAGCCCACGAGACTACGCTGCATCTCG